>DATEKP010000213.1:0-5340 GCA_035277405.1 Allostellaceae bacterium
GGCATCGACGCCGAATGGCTCGACCGCGACGAGGTCAAGCGCTTCTGCCCAATCCTTAGTATCAGCCCCGACGCGCGCTACCCGGTGCTCGGCGCGACATTGCAGCGGCGCGGCGGCATCGCCCGGCACGACGCGGTCGCCTGGGGCTTCGCGCGCGCCGCCGACGCGCGCGGCGTCGATATAATCGAGCATTGCGAGGTGACCGGCATTCGCAGCGAAGAGGGCCGCGTCACCGGCGTCGAGACGACGCGCGGCGCGATCGCCGCCGGCAAGGTCGCGATCTCGGCGGCCGGGCACAACTCGGTCGTCGCGGCGATGGCCGGAGTCCGGCTGCCATTGCAGAGCCATCCGCTGCAGGCGCTGGTGTCGGAGCCGGTCGCGCCGGTGCTCGACTGCGTCGTGATGTCGGGCACCGTGCACGTCTATGTCAGCCAGAGCGACAAGGGCGAACTGGTCATGGGCGCCGGCATCGACCATTACAATTCCTACGCGCAGCGCGGCTCGTTCCAGGTCATCGATGGGCAGATGGCGGCCTTGCTCGAACTGTTTCCGGTGTTCTCGCGCCTCCGGATGCTGCGCAGTTGGGCCGGCATCGTCGATGTCGCGCCCGACGCCTCGCCGATCATCGGCAAACTCCCGGTCAATGGGCTGTACCTAAACGGCGGCTGGGGTACCGGCGGGTTCAAGGCGACGCCGGGCGCCGGCTGGGTCTTCGCCCACACGATCGCGCATGACCAACCGCACCCGCTCGCCGCCCCGTTCGCCCTGGAGCGATTCGCGACCGGGGCCCTTGTCGACGAACATGCCGCCGCCGCGGTGTCGCATTGAAGGTAGAATTTGCTTATGGGCTGTTTGTCGTACTTTGTGCGTCAGCGATTGTGGTTTACGGGACCAAGATTCTGATGCGACGATTGAGAGCAAAAGAACCGCTGGGTCGCAGTATTGGAGAATGGTTCAAACACTTGGTCGAAGCTCTCCTCGGATTGGGATGACAAGAGTGGAATCGGAATCCCTGCACGGTCTTCCGAATCGCCTCAGCCAAACCTTCGTGCGTCCTTCGAGACGCCCGCTGGCGCGGGCTCCTCAGGATGACGGTTTTTCTTAATGCCACTTATGAACCTACGTCATCCTGAGGAGCGCCCGAAGGGCGCGTCTCGAAGGAACGCACGACAAGCAATGCAGCCCGATTTTGTCTAGGGTCCAGCCAAAACCCGACGGAGCGGCTGACCGATGCCTCGCTTCGCGCGCGCTGACGGCGTGAGGCCGCCGTCGCTGGCGCTGCTGGCGGCGATCACGGCGCTGGCGTTTTGCGGGCTGCACATGGTGGTGCCGGCGCTGCCGCTGCTCGTCGCCGTGTTCGACGACAGCCCGGCGCGCGTGCAGCTGGTGTTGAGCCTTTACCTCGCCGCGATCGCGGCCGGGCAACTGGTTTACGGCCCGCTGTCCGACCGCTTCGGCCGGCGCCCGGTCCTGCTCGCCGGATTGGCGGCGTTTCTCGTCGGCACGGCATTGTGCGGCGGCGCCTGGTCATTGACCACGCTGATCGCCGGGCGCGTGTTGCAGGCGCTCGGCGCCTGCGCCGGCATCGTGCTGTCGCGCGCGATCATCCGCGACATCTTCGAGCGCGAGGCGGCGGCGCGCGGATTTGCGCTGGTCATGATGGCGATGACGCTGGCGCCGGCGGTCTCGCCGGCGGCCGGCGCCTATCTCGCCGAGTGGGTTGATTGGCGCGCGATCTTCGGGCTGCTCGGCGGCATCGGCGCGATCGTCTTCGCCATCGCGGCGGCGCGGCTCGGCGAGACCAACCGCAACCGGGTCCGGCTCAACATCGCCAGCATGGCGGAAGCCTACGCGACGCTACTGCGCTCGCCCGGCTTTGTCGCCTTCACGATCTGCGGCGCCTGCACCAGCGCATCGTGGTTCACGTTCATCGCCAGCGCGCCGCACCTCCTGTCCGACGGTCTGGCGCAGCCGCCCAGCACCTACGGGCTGATGATCCTCTTGCCGATGGCGACCTACATGGCCGGCAACGCGCTCGCCGCCCGCTTTGCGCCGCGCTTCGGCAGCCTTGCCCTGCTGCTCGCCGGCCGCAGCGTCGCCTTTGCCGCCGCGCTCGGGCTGGCGCTGGCGAACGGCGCCGACGGGCTCGGCGTCTGGACGTTGTTCCTGCCGATCGCGATCGCCGAAATCGGCGACGGCATGAGCCAGCCGGCGACGATGGCCTCGGCGCTCAGCCTGCACCCGCGGCTCGCCGGCACGGCGGCCGGGCTGATGGGATGCGTGCAGATGGCGGCGGCGGCGCTCGGCAGCTACGTCGTCGCGCTGTTGCCCTACGACAATGCATTCGGCCTGGTCGTCGCCTTCGGCGGCTTTGTTGCGCTTGGCCTGGGATCGGGCCTCGTCGCGATCACGTACGTCACCCGCGCCGCTCCACCGCCGCTGGCGGCGGTCGCCGCGCCGGCGACCGAGGGGAGTTAGGCCTCATCGGCCTCGTTGAGGCGGGCCTGCAATGCCAGGAGGTCGCGCCAGGCCTCGCGCTTGCGCTCGGGCGTGCGCAACAGAAACGCCGGGTGGAACATCGGCAGGGTCGGCACCGGGTTGACTAGGCCCGGCACCGCAAGCTCGAACCAGCGGCCGCGCAGCCGGGTGATGCCCTCGCCGGTCGGCAACAGCGCCGTCGCCGCAGTGCCGCCGGCCAGCACCAGCACCTTCGGTCGCGCCAATGCGATATGACGCAGCACGAACGGCAGGCAGGCCGCGATCTCTGCCGAAGTCGGCTTGCGGTTGCCGGGCGGGCGCCAGTAGATGACGTTGGTGATCTGCACGCCGTCGCGGTCGAGGCCGATCGCCGCCAGCATGCGGTCCAAGAGCTGCCCGGCGCGGCCGACGAACGGGCGGCCGATGCGGTCCTCCTCCGCGCCTGGCGCCTCGCCGACGATCATCACCGGCGCCTGGGGATTGCCGTCGAGAAACACCGTGTTGGTGGCGGTGCGCTTCAGCGCGCAGCCGTCGAAGGCGGCGACCAGCGCGCCGAGCGCTTCGATCGTTTCGGCCTTGGCCGCCAATGCCCGCGCCGACTTCGCCGCCTCGGCCAAGGATTCGGCGAGCATGCCGGGCGGCGCGACGACGGGTGCGGATGCAGGCCCCCTGCCCTCCCCGACCGTGGGCGGCATTGGGGCAGCCGGCATCGCGGCAGGCGGCGCCAGCCGGTCGGGCGCGACCTCGCCGATCGCCTGGTCGGCCCCCATCGCGACCTGCCATTCGAGCAATGCCCGCGCCGCGGCCGGCGTCAGGTTGAGATCGTCCATGCCGGCAAGGCTGCTAGCGGCCGTTGAAATCGGGCAGGCGGCGCTCCGCCATCGCCTTGACGCCCTCGCGGAAATCCTCGGTCTGGCGCAGCCAGTCCTGCTCGACCAGCTCGCGCTCGGTCGCCGCCTCGATCGCGTCGCAGAGGCCGCGGCGCAACGTCTCGCGCGTCGCGACGACGGCGAGCGGCGCCGATTGCGCGATCTCCAATGCCAGCGCCTGCGCCGCGCCGCGCACCTCGTCCTGCGCCACCAAGAGGTCGGCGAGGCCGATGCGCACCGCCTCGTCGCCCGGAATGCGGCGGCCGGTGTAGAACAAGAGCGCCGCCTGCTGCGGGCCGACGAGGCGCGGCAGGGTTTCAGTCAGCCCGAAGCCGGGATGAAAGCCGAGCCGGTTGAAATTGGCGCTGAAGCGAGCCTCCTTGCACGTGACCCGGAAATCCGGCACCAGCGCGAGGCCGAGGCCGCCGCCGACCGCGGCGCCCTGGATCGCGCCGACGATCGGCTTTTGCGTGCGGAACAGGCGGATGCCTTCCTTGTAGAGGTGGCGGCCGCGGCCGCTCTTCGCCGACTCCCGCACCGTGCCCGTTTCCATGCGCGTCGCGAAATCGGCGCCGGCGCAGAAATGCCGGCCCTGCGCGGCCAGCACGATGGCGCGGCATTCGGGGTCGGCGTCGAGCCGCTCGAAGGCCTCGCCGATCTCGGCGATCAGTGCCGCATCGAAGAAATTGTTGGGCGGTCGACGCAACTCGACGGTCGCCACCATGCCGTCGAGATCGACGCCGATTTCTCTGAACCCGCTGTAGTCGGGCATGCTTCATCTCCTTCAAGAGGAACGACGGAGCCGCGAAGGGCACGAAGGAAGAAAAACCTGTCGTCCCCGCGAAGCGGGGACCCACGTTGGCGACGGCGGGGGCACCCCACCGTGGGTCCCTGCTTCCGCAGGGACGACAATATGGGGAAGCTTCGTGCTCTTCGTGCCTTCGTGGTTCAGCTAGCGTTTGACGATCAGCGCGTCGGCGACGGTGAGGCCCTCGCCTTCGGTATGGACGATGACCGGGTTGAGGTCGATCTCGGCGATCTGGTCGGCGTGGTCGGCAGCAAAGCGCGACAGGGCCGCGATCAGTTCGGCCAATGCCGCCTTGTCGGCCGGTTTCGCGCCACGAACGCCGTCGAGCAGCGCGGCGCCCTTCAGCCGGCCGACGAGGTCCAGCGCCTCGTCGACGGCGAGCGGCACCGGCGCGAAGACGATGTCCTTCAGCACCTCGACATGGATGCCGCCGAGGCCGACCATTAACATGGGACCGAAATCCGGGTCGCGGGTGACGCCGAGGATCATCTCAACTCCCGGCCGCGCCATCGCCTGCACCAGCACGCCGTCGATGCGCGCCGTGGGCACCGCGGCGGCGGCGTTCGCGAGCACGCGGCGGTAGCCCTCGCGCACCGCTTCCTCGCCCACAAGGTTCAGCAGCACCGCGCCGGCCTCGGTCTTGTGCAGGATGTCGGGCGATTGCACCTTCAGCGCCACCGCGCCGCCGATCCGCGCCGCCGCGGCCACGGCCTCGTCCTCGCTCGTCGCCAGCGCCTCGGGTGGCACCGGCACGCCATAATGGGCGAACAGTGCTTTCGCGGCGTATTCGGTCAGCGCCGACCCCGATCCGGCGAGGGCTCGCGCGACCGGCTCCCGCGCAGCGGCCGGCGTGGCGGGCGGCTCGACGCGCCCCGCGAGGCGTTGCTGGAACGCGGCGTAATCGACCAAGGCCTTGATCGCGCGGGCACAGCTCGGCATGGCCGTGTAGCAGGGGATGCCGGCGGCGCCCAATGCGGCGATCGCCGCCGGAGTGGCGGTCGTGTAAGTCGAGAGGAGGATCGGCTTGTCGCATTGGGCGACGATGCCGGCCATCTCGTCGGCCAATTTCCGGGCGCGGCTCTCGTTGGCCAGCGAGCTGATCAAGAGGATCGTGTCGATCCGCTCCGATTGCCGCACCAGCTCGACCATCGGCGCGTAGCCGACCTCGCCGATCGCCTGCGCCGT
>DATEKP010000214.1:0-2918 GCA_035277405.1 Allostellaceae bacterium
CGAGTGGAAATCCATCCGGTGCGGGTGGCGAATTCACCCCCACCCCGGCCCTCCCCCATCGAGGGGGAGGGACTACACCAGGTACATGCGATTGCCCTGGGAGGAGCGAAAGCAGCGATTAGCCGCCCAAGATCGTCCCGGCCGGGAGGTTGACGTCGCTTGCCTTGACCTTGGCGCCGTCACCGAGGCGCACGCGCGAGACCTCGACAAAACCGCCCTGCGCGTGGATGCGCAGCCCCTGCGGCCCGACGCTGACGACTTCGCCGAGTTTCTTGCCGCGCACCGTGCCGAAGGTCGGTGCGGCGATTTTCTTCGCGTCGAACAGATAGAGCTTCTGCTCTTCCTCGCCGGATTTGAACGTGGTCCAGGCGCCCGGCGCCGGGTTGCAGCCGCGGATCAAATCGTAGACGAAATCGACGTGGTTGGCCCAGTTGATGCGCGACTCCGCCTCGCGCACCCAGCCCTCGTAGGTCGCCTCGCTCTCGTCCTGGGTCCATTCGGTGGCGCGGCCGGCGACGACGAGGTCGGCGGCCTGCACCAAGGCTTCGACCCCGAGCGGGAAGATCTTGTCAAAATAGAGCGAGCCGGCGGTGTCGTCGGGGCCGATCGCGATCCGCTTCTGCAGAATGATCGGCCCCTCGTCGAGGCCGGGGGTCGGGCGGAAGATCGACAGCCCGGTTTCCCCCCGGCCGCGGATGATCGCCCATGGGATCGAGGCCGGCCCGCGGTGCAACGGCAGCAGCGAGGGGTGGAACTGGATCATGCCGTGCGTCGGGATCGCGCAGAATTCGGGCGGCGCGAACAGCAGCACATAGGCCATGACGCCGATATCGGCGTTCAGCTCCTTCAGCGCTCCGAGGGCCTCGGGCGCCGAGTATTTCGGGAAGCGGAACACCGGCAGCTTCTTTTCTTCGGCGGCCGCGACCAGCGGGTCGGGGCGCGCCCCCGGCTTTTCCGGCGCGGCGAATACCCCGGCGATCGTGTCGCCGCGCGCCAGGAAGGCCTCCATGACGGCCTTGCCGAAAGCCTGCTGACCGACGATGACGATGCGCATGTCGCCCCCTTCTTCCGATGCCGGTGCGCAGAGTTCCACGCGGGCCGCCCGCCGGCAAGCCCGCAACGCGCCGCCTATTTCTTGGCCGCCAAGAGGTCGCGGATGCCGCGCAATGCCAGCTCGTACCCGGCGATGCCGAAGCCGGCGACGACGCCCTGGCTGACCGCAGCGGTCTGCGAGGCTGGGCCGCGCCGGATCGGGTTCGAGATGTGGACCTCGATCGTCGGAAACTTGACCTGCGAGATCGCCGCCACCAAGGCCGGGTAGCCCGAGCCGAACGCGGCCGGGTTGAAGATCGCGGCATCTACCCCGCCGTCGTTCGCCTCATACAGCTTGTTGACGATCTCCCCTTCGAGATTAGAATGAAAAACCTCGACCTCCAGCCCGAGTTCGGCGGCGAAGCCGCGAATTCTCTGATCGTATTCGGGCAGGGTCATCGGACCGAAGATTTCGGTCTGCACCTTCCCCCGCATATTCATTCCAGCGCCGTGGATGACCAGGACTCTCGCCATGAGCCGCTCCTTGCTGTGAGGCTGCACCAATGCCGCGTGACGTTAAAGGAGGGCTTCCGGCGGTGACAAGCACGGAACGGCGGCGGCGCCGTGGCGTTTGCCGTCTGCCGGGATTGGCTCATCGATCGCGGGGCGGCGCTCCCATGTGGTTTCAGTAAGTCGATGTCGGAAGAGGCGATGGCTGCTCCGCTCGAATTTCCCGCGAACCCGGTATCGCTGATCGCGGCGCGCGAGTTGGTGCTGGCCGCGCCGCAGGGCGAGGAGCAGTTGCGCCGCGTGCTCGACCTCCTGCCCGCCGCCGTGTACATGACCGACGCCGCCGGCAGGGTGACCTACTTCAACCGCGCCGCGGCCGAACTGGCGGGGCGCGAGCCGGTGCTCGGCGTCACCGAATGGTGCGTGACTTGGCGGCTGTACCATATGGACGGGACGCCGATGCCGCACGACCAGTGTCCGATGGCGGTGGCGATCAAGGAAAACCGCGCGGTCCGCGGTGCCGAGGCGATCCTCGAACGGCCCGACGGGACGCGCGTGCCGTTCACGCCGTTTCCGACCCCGCTGCGCGACGCCTCCGGCGCCCTGGTCGGTGCGGTCAACCTCTTGGTCGATATCAGCGACCGCAAGGCGTCGGACAAGGCGCGCGCCCGTCTCGCCGCGATCGTCGAATCGTCGGACGACGCGATCGTCAGCAAGAACCTCGACGGCGTCGTGACCAGCTGGAACCGGGCGGCCGAAACCATGTTCGGCTATCGCGCCGACGAAATGATCGGCCGTCCCATCACCGTCCTGTTTCCGCCCGACCGGCTGTCCGAAGAAGACATGATCCTGGCGCGGCTGCGGCGCGGCGAGCCGGTCGACCATTTCGAGACCGTGCGCGTCCGCAAGGACGGCTCGACGATCGAGGTGTCGCTGACGATTTCGCCGGTGCGCAACGATGGCGGGCAAATCATCGGCGCCTCGAAAATCGCACGCGATATCACCGACAGGAAGCGCGCCGATCGGGCGTTGGCCGATCTCGCCGAAAACCTGGAACGGCGCGTTGTCGAGCGGACCGTCGAGTTGTCGGAAGCAAACCGCCGGCTGCGCGCCGAGATCGCCGAACGCGAGCGGGCCGAGGCGGCGCTCAATCAGGCGCAGAAGATGGAGGCAATCGGGCAGCTCGCCTCGGGCCTCGCGCACGATTTCAACAATCTGTTGACCGCCATCCTCGGCAATCTCGAGCTGGTCGAGAGCCGGCTTGCCGACGACAGCCTGCGCAAGCTGGTGCAGGCGGCCGCGCGCTCGGTGTTGCGCGGCGCGCAACTCAGCGAGCAGATGCTGGCGTTCTCGCGCCGGCAGCACCTGATGCCGCG
>DATEKP010000215.1:0-10082 GCA_035277405.1 Allostellaceae bacterium
TATCCGATAAAATTCCCTCAATTTTTGGGCGGCGAGAGGAGTCGCGGCATCGCCTCTCAGTGATAGGGATCGGCCGCGTCGCGCAACCCGTCGCCGAGGAAATTGAAGGCGAGCACGGTCAGCACCACCGGCAGGACGGGCAGCATCAGCCACGGATAGAGCGCGACGACGCTGATATTCTGCGCCTCGTTCAACAGCACCCCCCAGCTGGTGATCGGCGGACGCAGACCAAGCCCGAGGAACGACAGCGCCGTCTCGCCGAGGATCATGCTGGGGATCACGAGCGTCGCCGAGGCGATCAGGTGGCTCATGAAGCTCGGCAGCAGGTGGCGGGCGATGATGCGCGCCGGGCTGGCGCCCATCAGCACCGCGGCGGTGCAGAAATCCTCCTCGCGCAGCGCCAGGAGCTTTGAGCGCACCGCGCGCGCCAGATGCGTCCACTCGATCATGCCGAGGATCAGCGTGATGCCGAAATAGACCAGGATCGGGCTCCACGTCACCGGTAGGATCGCCGACAGCGCCATCCACAGCGGCAGGTGCGGGAACGACTGGATAACCTCGATGCCGCGCTGGATCAGCATGTCGGTCCAGCCGCCGTAATACCCGGCGATGCCGCCGATCAGGATGCCGAGGCCGAAGCTGATCGCGACGCCGAGCAGCCCGACCGTCAGCGAGATGCGCGCGCCGTAGATGATGCGCGACAACAGATCGCGGCCGAGGCGGTCGGTGCCGAGCAGGAACAGCTGGCCCCCCTCGGCCGGGCACATGAAATGCACATTGCCGGGGATCAGGCCCCAATAGTGGTAGGAATCGCCGCGGCAGAAGAACCGAATCGCGTGGTGCTGCGCCGGATCGGGCGTATAGACGCGGCGCAGGTCGGTCATGTCGAGGCGATAGCGGAAACCCTCGACATAGGGCCAGGCGAGGCGGCCGTCGTTGAAGATGTGCACGCGCTGCGGCGGCGCGTAGATGAAATCGGTGTGGCGGCTGTCGAGCGCGTAGGGGGCGAGAAACTCGCAGAACAGGATCGTCACGTAGAACGCCAACAGCAGCGCGCCGGCGGCGACCGCGACCCGGTGCCGGCGGAAGCGCCACCACATCATCTGCCCCGGCGAGGCGCGGTAGAAGCGCTCCTGCGCCGCGGTCATGCGGTCGATCGCGTAGGGGTCGAACGGGGCGGTCGAGACGTAGTGCGCGAGCGGCGCGCTCTCGTTGCCGCGCGCCCCTTCGGGCGGCTGCGGACCGGCGGTCAGCCCGATTTCGCTCATTGCCCCCGCCCGGCCTGCAGGCGGATGCGCGGGTCGAGCGCCGCCAGCGCCAGGTCCGACAGAAACACGCCGATCACCGTCAGGAACGCCATGAACATCAGGAACGAGCCGGCGAGAAACATGTCCTGACTGCGCAGCGCCTCGAGCAGCATCGGCCCGGTAGTCGGCAATGACATCACGATCGACACCACCGCGGCGCCCGAGATGACGTGCGGCAACAGCGAACCGATGTCGGACACGAACGGGTTGAGCGCGAGCCGCAGCGGGTACTTGAACAGCACCTTCAGCGGCGGCAGCCCCTTGGCGCGCGCCGTGACGACGTACTGCTTCTGCAATTCGTCGAGCAGATTGGCGCGCAGGCGGCGGATCATGCCGGCGGTGCCGGCGGTGCCGATGACGATGACCGGGATCCACAGATGCGCGAACACCGAGAACACCTTGGCCCACGACCACGGGCGGTTGATGTAGGCGGGGTCCATCAGCCCGCCGACCGAGATGCCGAAATAGACATGCGCGAGATAGACCAGCACCAGCGCCAGCAGGAAGCTCGGGGTCGCCAGGCCGATGAAACCGAAAAACGTCAGCAGGTAATCGGCCGCGCTGTACTGGTGCGTCGCCGAATAGACGCCGATCGGGAACGCCACGACATAGGTGAACAGGATCGTCGTGAACGACACGACAAAGGTTAGCAGCAGCCGGTCGCCGACCACCCGGTTGACCGGAAGGTCGTACAGGAACGAATAACCCATGTCGCCGCGCAACAGGCCGCCCGCCCAATAGAGATACTGCATCCACAGCGGCTTATCGAAGCCGTATTCCTGTTCGAGGAAGGCGATCTTGGCGAGGTTGGCGTGCTCGCCCTGGCTTTGCAGTTCAGCGATATAGGTCGAGAAATAGTCGCCGGGCGGCAGGTTGATGATGATGAAGATCACGATGCTGATGGCGATCAGCGTCGGGATCATGATCAAGATGCGGCGGACCAGATAACCGAGCATCTAACGCCGCTTCCAATCAGACCAGATTCCCCTACCCACCGTCATGGCCGGGCCTGACCCGGCCATCTGTGCGGCGGTGGCAAGCGCGGTGCCGGCTTGCGCGGATGCCCGGCTCAAGGCCGGGCATGACGAATGAGTGGGCGATCGCATCGCTTCGACACCAAGCCTAGCCCAGTTTCCGTTCGCCTCGAATCGCGTTCTTCGGCACGAGATTGCTTCGCTGCGCTCGCAATGACAACACCAGGGGCGTCATTGCGAGGACCCGCGGGGACGAAGCAATCCCATCGGTTCGATCAATGCCCCGCGGCGCCCAGCGCCGGTGCCGCTGAGGCCGAGGGGCCGGGGGCGCGGTCGAACCAGAAGCCGTCGGGCTTGTAGATGCCGAATTGGGCGCCGGGGTCCCAGTTGAACATGCCCGTCGTCGGGACGTTGCGCAGACGCGCGTTGACGACGATCGGCTGCTGCACGCCGGCGACCGTGCCGATCGAATAGACCTGGGCGGCCCAGATGCGCAGCATCTCGTGCCAGATGCGCGCGTGCTCGGCGGCCGTGCTCGCCGTCAGCCAATCGCCGTACAGCCCTTTCAGCTTGACGGCTTCGGGCAGGTCGGGCGGCTCGCCGGCCTTGCCCTTGGTTTCCATGTACTGGCCCCATTTTGGCCATTCGAGCTGCTGTTGGCTGGTCGGGGCGAATTCGGAGGGCGACATGTCGGCCGTCGCGAGGCCGTTCTCGACCCCCTTGTCGAGCGACATCAGCGTCTGGCCGGAAAACACCCGGCGGCGGAACAGGGTCAACTGCATCGGCCGCGAGAACAGCCGGACGCCGATCTTGCGCCAGGAATCGCGGATCAGCTCCAGGACATCCGATTTTTCCGACGATTCGCCCGAGTCTTCGACGATGACGTCGAGCGGCCGTCCGTCCGGCAACTGACGCAGGCCGTCCTCGCCTGAGCGTTTGAGGCCCATCTCGTCGAGCAGCCGGTTGGCGCCCGCGATGTCGTAGGCGGCCCAGGCGTTGCGGTATTCGGAGCGGAACAGCGGGCTGCGCGGCAGCACCGTGTTCTGCCCCTCGATCGCCAGCCCGAAATAGATGACCTGGTTGATCTCGTGGCGGTTGACCGCCAGCGACAGGGCGCGGCGGAAGCGCACGTCGCGTACCACCTGGCGCCACACCGGATCGTCGACGTTGAGGTTCGGGTAGAGGGCGAGCTGGCTGCCGGGGCCGGTGCGCCACAGCAGCACCTTGTAGCCGTTGGCTTTCTCGCCCGCCTTCAGGAACGTGTAATCGTCGAAGCTCAGATAACGCGCCTGCAAGTCGCTTTCGCCGGCGCCGGTCTTGGCGGCGATGATGCGGCTGTTGGCAATCGAAAATACGACCTCGTCGATATACGGGAGCTGATGGCCCGCGCCGTCGATCCGGTAATAATACGGGTTGCGGTCGAACACGATGCGGTCGGCCGGCGGCGTTGTTTTCAGCACCCAAGGGTCGAGCGTCGGCAGATCTGGATTGTCGTCCCGGTACATCGCTCCTTTTTTGTTGTGCAAGACCGCCCAGTTGCGGACACCGGCCTGCTTTACCATTTCTGTTAACCTGGATCTGTCGGCGTATTTCTCGTGGAACTGCTTCAGGTAGTGGGCTGGGGCATAGATGAAGACCGGGTCGGGCCCGGCCAGTGCCGGCAGGAACAGCGGGTTGGGACGCGACCAGCTGTAGCGCACGGTCTCGGGATCGATGACCTCGAAATGCGGCTTCTCGCCATTTGGCAGCAGAGCCAGCGGCAGTCCGGACGGCGACAGCATCGGGTTTTCCGCCATGTCCTCGAACCAATAGCGGAAATCCTCGGCCGTGAACGGCCGGCCGTCGGACCATTTATGGCCGGGCCGCAGGTGCAGCGTGAACACCCGCCCGTCCTCGACATCGACCTTTTCGAGGATGTCGGGGACCAGTGCCAAGGCCGGCGTATAGGCGACCAGCCGGGCATAGGCGTAGACCGTCATCAGCCTTGTATCCTTGGGGCTCGCCATCAGCATGCGCAACGCGCCGCCGGGGCGGCCGATCGTCTCGAGCTCGGCCAATGCCGGGTCCTGCGGCAGCCGCTGGGCCACCGGCGGCAGGTTGCCGTTCGCCACCTCGGCGGCAAAAAACGGCGTCTCCTGCAAGGCTGCCTGCGCCGAACCGCCCGTGGCGATCAGCAGAGCGAGCAGGATGGCGGCGAGGCGGGCCATCATCCCTCTCCGGCGAGGCGCGCGGTGCCCCTGCACGCCGCGCGCGGCATTGCGCTCGCCTCCACCGTGTGGCCGGCGCCGACCTCGAACAGCCGCGCCGGCTCGCCCGGGACGCGGCGGAACGGTTCCGGCCAAGCCGCCGGGTCGGAGGCGCGGCCTTCCATCAGCCGATGGAAATCGAGCGGGTGCTCGGGGTCCGGCACCGGGATCGCGGCGAGCAGCGCCTGCGTATAGGGGTGGACCGGGTCGCGGAACAAGGCACCCCGTGGCGCGAGCTCGACGATGCGCCCGGCGCACATCACCGCGATGCGGTCGGCGATGTAATCGACCACCGCCAGGTTATGCGAGATGAACAGGTAGGTCAGGCCGAGCTTTTTCTGCAGGTCGATCAGAAGATTGAGGATCTGCGCCTGGATCGACACGTCGAGCGCCGACACCGGCTCGTCGCAGATCACCAGCTCGGGCCGCAATGCCAGTGCGCGAGCGATGCCGATGCGCTGGCGCTGGCCACCGGAGAAGCTGTGCGGGTAGCGCCGCAAATCGCGCACGTCGAGGCCCACCAGCGTAATCAGCTCGGCCACCATGTCGCGGCGCGAGCGCTCGGTGCCGATCCCGTGGATGACAAGCGGCTCGGCGACGATGTCGTGGATGCTCATGCGCGGGTTGAGCGAGCCGAACGGGTCCTGAAAGATGAACTGAACGCGGCGGCGAAAGCCCCTCAGACCCTCGGCGTCGAGCGCCAGCACATCGGTTCGGACGCCGCGATCGTTGAAGATGACCTGGCCCGAATCCGGCGTCAGCGCGCGCAGCAGAACCTTGCTGAGCGTGGTCTTGCCGCAGCCGCTCTCGCCGACCAGCCCCAGGCATTCGCCGCGGGCGATCTCGAGGCTGACGCCGTCCACGGCGACGATCTCGACTGCCGGACCGGTGCGGAACACGCTGCCGCTGCGCAGGCCAAAGCTCTTGCGGATATCGACGCATTCGAGCAGCGGCGCGGTGGCCTCCGCCGGCCAGGCCGGCACCTCCGCCATCAGATGCGGCGCCTCGCCCGGCGGGATTTCGCGGATCGGCGTCAGCCGTTCGCCGGGCTGCATGTCGAAATGCGGCACCGCCTTCAACAATGCCCGCAGATAGGGGTGCCGGGCGCCGCCGAACACGTCGTCGAGGGTCCCGCTCTCCATGACCTCGCCGCGATACATCACGACGATTTCCTCGGCGACGTTGGCGACGACGCCGAGATCGTGGGTGATCAGCAGCACCGCCATGCCCAGCTCGTGCTGCAGCTCGACGATCAGCTTCAGGATCTGCGCCTGGATCGTCACGTCGAGCGCGGTCGTCGGCTCGTCGGCGATCAACAGCGCCGGGCGGCACACCAGCGCCATCGCGATCATCGCGCGCTGGCGCAGTCCGCCCGACAACTCGAACGGATAACTGCGCCAGGCACGGTTCGGGTTGGGAAAGCCGACGAGGCGCAGCATGTCGATCGTCAGCTCTTTGGCCTCTGCCGCCGCGACGCTGCGATGCAGGCGCAATGCCTCGCCGACCTGATCGCCGATCGTGTGCAGCGGCGACAGCGAGCTCATCGGCTCCTGAAAGACGATCGAGATCTGCCCGCCGCGGATCGCGCGGATCGCCGGCCCATCGGCCGGCAGCTGCACGAGGTCGATCGGCTCGGCCTCGCTGCGCGGGTCGGCGAACAGGATCGAGCCGCCGGTGATCGTGCCGTTGCGCGGCAGGATGCGCAGGATGCTCTGGCTGACCACCGACTTGCCGGAGCCGGACTCGCCGACCAGCGCGACAGTCGATGCGGGCCGGATGCGGAAACTGACGCCGCGCACCGCCGCCAGATGCCCGCCCGGCGTCGCAAAGCGGACCTGCAGATCCTTGACCCGGAGCAGGTCACGCATCGCGCCATCCCGGCCCGAGGCGCACGCCGAGGGCCTCCAGGTTGGCCACGGTCGCGTCGCTCAGCGCAACCTCGCGCGCCGCGGCTTCGGCGGCGGCGCGGCGCACCACGCGGTCAAAGCCGTCGAGTCGGCTGTCGAGGCTGAGATGCGCGCCTCCGGCGCCGAGTTTGAGCTGCATCCAACCGACCTTGCGGTCGCGCCGGGTGGAATAATAGGCGAGCTTCAGGCGGTCGAGTTCGGCCCAGCGGATCGTGCTCGGCCACGGGCCTGCGGCTCGCAGCTCGGAGTCGGTCATTTCGAGGCTGGTGCCGTGCCGCAGCAGCGTGCGCAGCCCGAAGATCGCGAAGATCGCGGCAAACGTGCCGAGCACCGCCTCCGCCGCACTGCCGAGCGGCACGGTCGTGAGCAGCAGGGCCGCCGGCACCAGCCCGGCGGCAGCGCGCAGGTAGTCGCCCATCATTGCCGACAGGGGATAGATGTGGCGGCTTACCTCGGCATCGTCGATATCGTCGAGCGCCGTCATGCCGGCACCTCGCCGATATCGGCCCAGCGCGCGGCCGGATGGGCGAGGATCAGCTCTTTCAGGCGGTCGAGAAACGCCGCCGCGGCGCGGTCGAGAATGCGGTGATGCGTCAGGATGCCGATCGGCCCCGCCGTCGCCTCGCCCCGCCGCAGCGCGCGCAAGGCCGCGGTCAGCAGGCCGAGCGCCGGGGCGGCACCGATGAAGCCGCGGTCGCCGCGCCACGCCACCACATCGACATGGACGTCGCGTCTGACGAGACCGGCCGGCGACGGATCGCCGGGGCGTGCCATCGCCGACAGCCCCGCCACCCCGTTCTGCGGCAGCAGCGGCAGAAAGCGATCGGCGAATCGGTTCCACGGCGGCACGAAGATCGGCAGCGCGCGGGTTCCGAACAACGCCTTGAGGCGCGCGCGCCCGGCGCCGATCTCGGCCGCTACCGCGGTGGGTGCGCGGTCGTCGGGATATTCGCTCTTGCCGCCGTCCGCTGCGCGGTTGCGGTGCAGCCAGCCGTGCTGCAGCACTGCGACTGCGGCGGCCGCCGCCAGCGCATCCGCCAGCGCGGGCATCGCCAGCGCCGGGATCACGGCCACCGCGAGCGGCACGCCTTCGGCGAGGCGCAGCAGCAGATCGAGCTGCGGCGTTGCCGATATCGCATCGTCGTCGCGCCACCACAGCGCAGCCGTGCGGCCGGCCTCGCCCCAAAGGTCGAGTTCGGCGGCGAGGTCGGGCCACCCGGCAAGAGTCGCAGCGGGGCGCGACAGATGGCTCATCGCGCAATGATACCCCTGCGGTCCGTTAGCGCAAACTCGCGGACGGGCCGGCTGGCGGCGATCATCGCGGCGACGATGTGGGCCGTGCGCGCAGCCCCGCCGGTGTCGATGGGGGCGGCTCGCGGCGACCGTGCGGCGGCGCGTTCGATCGCCCGGGCCAGAGCCGTCGGCGACAGCTCCGTTTCGGCGATCGTTTCCCATGCCCCGACGGCGGCGAGCCGCTCGGCGCGCAGGCTCTGCTCGGTCTCGGCGGCGCCGGAGAACGGCACGACGACGGCCGGGGCGCCGGCGGCGAGGATGTCGAGCGTGGTGTTGTAGCCGGCCTGGCTGACCGAGACCCGGCAGTGCCGTAACCGGGCCGGGAAATCGCGCCGGTAGCGCTCGAGAATGACGCCGTTCGGCAGGTCTGCCGCCAAATCCGCGAACTCGCGTTCGGGAAGGTTGGGACCGGCGAGGATGCGCCACGCGGCATCGGCGAGGCAGCCAAGACGGCGGGCCTCGATCGCGGCGCGCAGCAGCCGGCCGCCCACCGCGCCGCCGCCGGCCGAAACCAAAACCTCGCCCCGGCCGTCGGCGGCATCGGCGTCGCCGGTGTCGTCGCCGACATAACCGGTGTAGCGCAGCCGCCCGCCCAGTTCCGCCGCCTCGGGGAAACTGGCGTCGAGCGGTATGAAGGCCGGATCGCCGTGCACCAGGACCGCGTCGAGCGCGCACGCGCGTTCGACGATCTCGCGCCGGCGCTGCGGCTTGTTGCCGACAATGACGATATCGCGCACCGAGGCGATCAGCCTGGCTTGCGGCCGCTGGGCGCGCGCCCAGGCGAGCAGGGCGTCGATTTCGGGCCAGAATTTGTGCCGCCCGAACGGATAGGTTTCGAACACCACCGCATCGGGGCGCGCCCGGGCGACCGCCTCGAGCAGCATCGCTTGCCGCGCCCGCCATACCGCCTCGCCCACCGGCTCGCCGGCGCCGTCGACCAGCGCGAAACTGGCGTCGCGGGCGTGCACCGGCGGCAATTGCACGACGCGCGCCGCGCCGCACTCGCCGGTTTCGGCCAGCGGCTCGCCGCCGCTCACCAGCGTCACCGCCAAGCCCTCGCCGGCCATCGCGGCGACGAGACGCAAGGCGCGGCGCGTGTGACCGATGCCAAGCAGATGCTGCACATAAAAGAGAACCGCGCCGCTCATGCCGCGCGTTCCCGCGGCAGCCGGTCGATGATCGCCGCGAGCCGCGCGGCGGCGATCGGCAGGTCGTGCTCGCGTTCGACCTTGGCCCGCGCCGCCCGACCCATCGCCGCCCGTGCCGCGCCATCCTCGATCAGCCGGCGCACCGCCGCGGTGAACGAGGGGACATCGCCGGGTGCGATCAACAGCCCGCTCGCGCCGTCGGCGACAATGCCGCCGACCCCGCCGCTCGCACCGGCGACGACGGGCAGCCCGCTCGCCTGCGCCTCCAGCAGCGCCATGCCGTATGCCTCGTTGACCGCGGGCCAGACAAACAGATCGGCGGCACCCAGCGCCGCGGCGACCCCTGCCTCGTCTAGCATGCCGTGGTAAACGACGCGTGAACCGAGCGGCGCCAGCGCCTCCGTGACGCCGCCGCGCGCCGGCCCATCGCCGACGATGTCGAGCCACCATGGCAGGTCGAGCAGCCGCGCCAGCGCCGCGCCGAGCAGCCGATAGGAGGCGAGCTTGTCGCCGTCGCGCATCATCGCCACCGCGATCAGGCGCGGCGGCCGCAACGGATCGCGGTCGGCCGGCGCGCCGTAGCGGGCGGCGTCGATAAACGGCGGCAGTGTGATCCATGAGCCCGCATCGGCCAGCAGCGGCAGCACGCAACCGCGGTCGGCCGGGTTGAGGCCGAGCACGGCGTCGGCCCGGCGCAGCGCTTCGGCGACCGCGCAATGGCCGATTTCCCAGGCGCTGCCGGCGCGCTTTGGCGCATAAGACGCCTCGGCGATCACATAAGGAATGCCGAGGGTGCGGCTCAACGCCGGACCGAGCCAATCGGGCGCCTTGTAATAAAGGTGATAGGTGAACCACAGGTCGGGCGCGGCGTGCGGTGCCCGGCGCCAACCGCATAACAGCCGCTCGGCCGTCCGTTCCGCCGCCCGCTGCAAGCGCGCCTGGCGCCTGGGATCGCCGACGCCGTCGTAGCTGCGCAGGCGCGACGCGAGGAACGGCTGATGGCCGGCGCGCCGCAGCGCCTCGATCAACAGCCGCGCCATGCGGCGGTCGCCCGACGGGGTCGAATGATCGGGCGGCTTTAGCGGCGCATAAAACGCGACCCGCATCAGCGGTCAGTCGTCCGCCGCCATCGCCGGTTGGCGCGCCTGGCGCGACGGCGCCGGGCGCAGGCCGAACAGCCGCGCCAGCCCGGCAATGCCGGGTTCCA
>DATEKP010000216.1:0-8408 GCA_035277405.1 Allostellaceae bacterium
CGGGCGCCAGCGTGAACGCGGCGAAACCGGCAAGGCCCCACAACAATCCTTCGCGCCAGCCCGCCTCGCCGCCACGCAACGCCAGACCGGCGGCCAGCAGCAGCGCGAAGCCGATCGCCGCCAACAGATCGGCCGCCAGCGTGTAGGCCGTGCGCTCGACCCCGTCCTCGGGCGCCCATTCGGTGGCGTGCAGGTGTGTCGCGGCCGGCGGCTGCGCCGCCTGCTCGTAGATTTCGGCCTTGAGGATCAGCGGTACGGTGCCGACGTGCTGCGCCGCCGCGACGAGAACCCCGCACAACAGCCCCGCGCACAGCCCGGCATAGAGCAGCCGGCGAAGTGCCGCCATCGCCGCTAATGGCAGGGGAACGCCATCGAATGCCGCGTATCGTGCGCCGCGTTGTGCAGCGCCGCGATCGGCGAGAAGCCGACCGCCCAGACGAGAAAACCGCCGAGCAGCGCGACGGCAAAGGCGGCGACCAGCGTCTGCGCGCGGGAAGCGGCCGCCGCCTCGGCGCGCGCTCCGGAACCCACAACACCCGCCCGCATCGCCCCCTCCCGGCAAATTGCGCGCATAATCTAACCGCCGGCATGCGCTCTGCCTAGCCGCCATCGAGGGATACGGGATCCGCATCGCGGCATCGATCGTCAGAACGGCGACAAATCGCCCCAATCGATCGCGCGCGCGATGCGCAACGTGATGACCGGTAAGTCGGCAAGCGCCATCGCGCGGTATTGCGGGTAGCGCCGGCGCAGCAAGTCCTGGGCGCGGTCGTGCTCGGGGCCGGCGGCGAGGATTTCCGCTTGGCCGCGCAGCATGACCCAGCCGAGCCGGCTCCAGTCCTCGTCCCAGCGATCGACCACAAATGCGACCTGCGGGTTTTCCATGATGTTGCGCAGCCGCCTCAACGGCCGGTCTTGCCGTTTCGGCTTTTCGTCAATCGTGATGTAGAGCGCGTCGCCGGAGAGCGCGTAGCACACCGGCACGAGATATGGCGCGCCGCCCCGGTCGGCGGTCGCGAGATGGCCGACCCGCCCGCCGTCGACAAACCCGCGCTGGCGCTCGCTGAGCATGCTCGGATTGTCGGCGATGGCGCGCCGGTTGCCCAGCGCTTCGGCCGCGACATACGATGCCGGCGGACGAAGCGCGGAGACCGCGATGAGCGAGACGGCGTCGGCGACGGCCCTCAGCCCCGAGACGGTGCTGCGGCAGATGAAGGAGAACGGCGTCACCGATGTCGTGTGGCTGCCCGACAGCGAGACCAATTGGCTCTATCTGCTGATGAAAGCCGAGCCGTCGCTGCGCCTCGTCGGGGTCAGCCGCGAAGGGCATGCCTGCTCGATCGCCGCCGGGATTCATGCCGGCGGCGGGAAGCCGCTTATCCTGATCCAGAACACCGGCATGATGGAATCCGGCGATTCGATCCGCGGCTGGCTCTTGGGCCTCAATATCCCGGTCGTGTTGATGGTCGGCTATCGGGGTTGGACGCGCCACGGCGTCACGACCGACACCGCGGCGACCTATACCGAGCGCTTTCTGATGGCGTTCGGCCTCGACTACTACCTGGTCGAGAGCGATGCCGACGCAGCGCGCATAACGACGGCATTCGAGCAGGCCGAGCGCACCCGGCGGCCGGTCGTCGTCTTGGTCGGCGACGAATATCACGGCTTCAACCGGTAGAGGCAGATGAGCGACCAGACCCACAGCGCGCTGATCCGCGACCAGTTCACCCGCCAGGCGACGCCGTTCAGCACCGCCGCGCCGATCGCCGATGCCGGCGCGCTCGCGATGATCATCGAAGCCGCGGAGGCGGGGCCGGACGATACGGTCCTCGATGTCGCCTGCGGCGGCGGCATCGTTGTCTGCGCCTTCGCGCCCCATGTCCGGCACGCGACCGGCATCGACATGACCCCGGCGATGCTCGACCGTGCGCGCCTCCTGGCGGCCGAGAAATGCGTCGCCAATGTCAGCTGGCGCGAGGGCGACGTGACCCGCCTGCCCTACCCCGACGGCGCCTTCTCGATCGTCGTCACCCGCTTCGCGGTGCACCATTTCCCGCAGCCGGCGGCGGTGTTCGGGGAAATGGTGCGGGTGTGCGCGCCGGGCGGCCGGGTCGTCGTCGTCGATACCCACGCCTCGCCCGACCCGGCGAAAGGCGCCGAATTCAACCGCCTCGAAAAACTGCGCGACCCGTCGCATGTGCGCTGCCTGGCGCTCGGCGAACTTCAGGCGCTCTACCGCGATGCGGGGCTCGGCGAGCCGCGCGCCCGGTTCACCGAATTGCGCGACACGGTCGCCAACCTGTTGGCGCGCTCGTTCCCGAACCCGGGCGACGACGAGAAGATCGCCGAGCTGTTCGCCGCCTCGCTCTCGGACGACCGCCTCGGCATCCCGGTCGCACGCGACGGCGACAATTTGCGCTACGCCTACCCGGTCGCGATCCTCGCCGCCACCAAGCCCTGAGGGAATGCAGACCCGTCATTAGAAGGCATGGCAGCGCAGGATTCCTCGCCCAAGGTCATCTTCGCCGCGCTCGGCGCAAACGTTGCGATCGCGATCGCCAAGTTCGCCGCGGCGATGCTCACCGGCAGCGGTGCGATGCTGAGCGAAGCCATCCATTCGGCGGTCGACAGCGGCAACGAGCTGCTGCTCTGGCTCGGCCTGCGTCAGGCGGCGCGCCCGGCCGACGAACTGCACCCGTTCGGCCACGGGCTGCGGCTCTATTTTTGGGTGTTCGTGGTCGCCGTCCTGATCTTCGGCTTCGGCGCGGTATTCTCGGCCATCGAAGGCGTGCGCAAGATCGGCCATCCCGAGCCGGTCCGAGACATCGCGGTCAATTACGGCGTGTTGGCGGTCGCGCTCGGCTTCGAGAGCTGGTCATGGTGGGTCGCGTTCGGTGCCTTCCGCGAGCAGCAAGCGGCGGGCGGGTTTTTCGCCGCGGTGCGGCGCAGCAAGGACCCGACAGTGTTCGCCGTTTTGTTTGAGGATTCGGCGGCGCTGATCGGCCTCCTGATCGCGCTGGTCGGCATCTCCGCCGCGCATTTCCTCGATTTCCCGGTCGCCGACGGCATCGCCTCCCTGGGCATCGCGTTGGTCCTGGCGGCAACCGCGCTGTTCCTCGGTATCGAGAGCCAAAGCCTGCTGACCGGCGAGGCCGCCCTGCCCGAGGTGCGCGTCAGCGTCGCGGCGATCGCCCGCGCCGCGCCCGGCGTCGTCGCGCTGAACCAGGCGCTGACGATGCATTTCGGGCCGAGCGAGGTGTTGGCGGCGATAAGCCTCGATTTCGACGACTCCCGCTCGGCCGCCGATATCGAGGCCGCGGTCGCCGAGATCGAGTACGCGATCAAAAGCGCCCATCCCGAAGTGGCCCGCGTCTTTGTCGAAGCCAAAAGCCGCAGCACCGCCTCAGGCTGACCGCGCTCGCCCGCTTTACGGCCGCCCGGCGGCGCCACATATTTCGCGCATGGCTCTGTTGAAGATCGCCCGCATGGGCAACCCTGTGCTGCGCGCCCCGGCCAAGCCGATCGACGATCCGTCGGCACTGTGGGTGCGCCGCCTCGTCGAAGACATGGTCGAGACGATGGAGGATGCGGGCGGCACCGGCCTCGCGGCGCCGCAGGTGCACATGCCGTGGCGCCTTGTCGTCTTCTTCGTCGGCCCGGAACGGCTCTCGGACCTGCCAGGCGATACCGAACAGGATTTGACCGTGCTGATCAACCCGGTGGTCGAGGCGGTCGGGGGCGAGCGGGCATTCGGCTGGGAGGGCTGCCTGTCCGTGCCCGGGTTGCGCGGGGTCGTGCCGCGCCACCTCAATATCCGCTATCGCGGCCTCGGCCTCGACGGCCAACCGATCGAGCGCGAGGCGGCCGGGTTTCACGCGCGGGTCGTGCAGCACGAATGCGACCACCTCGACGGCATCCTCTACCCGCAGCGCATCGAGGACCATCGTCTGTTGATGTTCGTCGAGGAATTGCAGCGCCATCCGATCGACCTCGGCGAGTTCCTCGCCGGCGAGAGCGGGCGATGAGAAGCCCGCTGGCCGAGCAAGAGCGGGCGCGGCTGGTCGCGGCGATGCTGCCCGATGTCGCGTTCGACGGCTGGAGCGTGCGCACGCTGCGCCAGGCGGCCCGCCGCCTCGGCATGACGGACGGCGAGGCGACGGCCCTCTTTCCGCGCGGCGCATCCGACATGATCGCCGCCTTCAGCCATTGGGCCGACAACGAGATGCTGGAGCGGCTGAAGGCCGAACCGGCCGAGCCTGTCGGCCTGTCGCGCCGCGTCGCGCTGGCGATGCGGCTCCGGTTCACGGCGCTGTTGCCGTGGCGCGAGGCGGTGCGACGCGGCCTCTCGGTGCTGACCCTGCCGCTTAATGCGCCGCTCGGGCTGCGCCTCTTGTATGACACGGTCGATGCAATTTGGCACGGCGTTGGCGACGCCTCGACCGATGTCAGCTTCTATACGAAGCGCGCCAGCCTCGCCGGGCTCTACGCGACGGCGATGCTGTATTGGCTCGACGACCGCTCGCCGGGTTTTGCCGAGACCCAGGCCTTCATCGAGCGCCGGCTGGCCGATCTGCACCGCCTCGGCGGGCTGCGCGAGCGCGCCGCAGCGTTCGCCGACCGCCTCACCGCTCCGCTGCGCCTGTTGCGCCCGATCCGCTGAGCACCGCTCCGGCTCGTTCCAATTTTGCACGGGATTGCTTCGCTTCGCTCGCAATGACAACGCCAGGAGCGTCATTGCGAGGAGCGCAGCGACGAAGCAATCGCGGCCGCGCGACGCAACGCGATCGAGAATGCGGGCTGATCTATCCCCCCGCGACGCCCTGCCCCTCGACGTAGAGCGCGTAAATCGACTGGCTGGCCGCCATGAACAGGCGGTTGCGCTTCCGGCCGCCGAAACAGATGTTGGCGCAGCGCTCGGGCAGCAGAATGCGGCCGATCAGCATGCCGTCGGCGGCGAACACGGCGACCCCGTCCTCGCCTTCGCCGCCGGAGAAGCCGCACCACAAATTGCCGTCGGCATCGACGCGGATGCCGTCGGCATAGCCCGGCATCGCGTTGAAGAACAGGCGGCCGTTCGCGGCGCGCGTGCCGTCTTCGACGATGTCGTAGACATGCACGGTCTTGTCGCCGCCCGGCGTATCGACGACGTAAAGCCGGCTTTCGTCGGGCGAGAAGGCGAGGCCGTTCGGTCGCTCCATGTCGCCGACCGCAACCGTGACCGCGCGGCTGCGCGGGTCGATGCGATAAACCCGGAACGGCAGCTCCTGCACCCCCTTGTTGCCGAGATAATTGCCGCGGATGCCGGCACCGTTGTCGCTGAACCAGATCGAGCCGTCCGACTTGACGACGACGTCGTTGGGGCCGGTCAGGCGCTTGCCCTCGAAGCGCTCGGCCAGCACCGTCACGCTGCCGTCGTATTCGGTGCGGGTCACGCGCTGCGATCCCATCTCGCAGGTGACGAGACGCCCCTGGCGGTCGCGGGTGTTGCCGTTGGCGTAATGCGACGGGCGGCGCCACAGGCTGACCGCACCGGTCTCCTCCTCCCATTTGAGAATGCGGTCGTTCGGGATGTCGCTCCACAACAGATAGCGGCCGTCGCCGAACCACACCGGCCCCTCGGTGAAGCGGCAGCCGCCGGCGATGCGTTCGATCGCAGCGTTGCCGAGCACGTATTTCTGGAAGCGCGGGTCGAGCACCTTGACGTCGGGATCGGGGTAGCGGATCGGCGCCGCGCCCGGCGCCCAGCGCGACATCACCGACAGGCCGACCTCGGCGCCGCCGATCGTCAGCGATGCTGCCATTACCATCCTCCTTGCGACGCGCGCGCGGCGGTTGCGGACCGCGGCCGAGGATTGCATATCGCGGCAAACCCTGCGATCATTTTAGCCAAAGCCGCTGGATGCAAACAACAAACGGCCGGCGGA
Organism: Allostellaceae bacterium; assembly: GCA_035277405.1. Taxonomy (GTDB): domain Bacteria; phylum Pseudomonadota; class Alphaproteobacteria; order ATCC43930; family CGMCC-115725; genus DATARH01. The sequence goes on from DATEKP010000216.1 coordinate 5,925, forward strand.
CGTACGGCCGGTCGCGGCGCCGGTTGACGGCGGGAGATGTTATATGGCGAACAAGATCCTGTTCAGTGCGAAGAAAAGCTCGAGCTACGGGTACGAGTTGTGGAGCACCGACGGCACCACCGACGGCACCTCGGTGCTCAAGAACATCTACCCCGGCTCGGGCGGCTCTTATCCGCTCTACATCACCCCGCTCGCCGGTACCGGTTTTGCGGTGTTTTCCGCCGGCACCAGCACCGGCAAGGAATTGTGGATCACCGACGGCACCACCGGCGGCACCAAGCCGCTCAAGAGCGCCAGCAACGCCTACGTCGCCTACCCGACCTATATCACTCCGTTCGGCGACAAGGCGCTGTTCGCTTCCGCTACCAACAACCAGACCACTCTCGGCACGGGTTTGTGGATCACCGACGGCACCAGCGCCGGTACGGTCGAGATCAATCTGAAGGAGACGACCAAGACCGGTCCCGAGGTGGCCTACGACGTCGGCCACATCACCGTATTCGGCAGCAAAGCGCTGTTCACCGCCACCGACGCGGCCTACGGCAACGAGTTGTGGATCACCAACGGCACCGCCGTGGGCACGCACCGTCTCGCCGACATCTATCCCGGTTTCCCCGGCTCCGGCGCGAGCAACATCACGGATCTCGGCAATGGCAAGGCGGTATTTCAGGCCGCCGACGCGACGCACAAGACGACGCTGACCGGCATCACGCCCCACGGCTACGAACTGTGGGTGACCGACGGCACCACTACCACTATGCTCAAGGACATCGACCCCGGCTACAACAGCTCGACGCCCGGCGGCACGCCGGGCTACGTCGTCCACGGCATCGTCGCGCTCGGCAATGGCACCGGGAAGGCGGTGTTTCAGGCCGATGACGGGACCCACGGCACTGAATTGTGGGTGACCAACGGCACCCTAGCCGGGACGAGTATGGTCAAGGACATCAACACGGCAGGCTCCTCGGACCCGCAGCAATTCGCCGCGCTCGGCAACGGCAAGGCGGTGTTCGCCGCCGATGACGGGACGGCGCACGGGACGGAGCTGTGGATCACCGACGGCACCGCCCTCAACACCAAGATGGTCGCCGACATAAACGCGGGAGGCGGGTCTTCCGACCCGCTCTACGTGACCTCCTTGGGCAACGGCAAGGCGCTGTTCAGCGCCAATGACGGCGCCACACGGCAGTTGTGGGTGACCGACGGCACCGCCACCGGCACAAAGGAGATCACGATAAATACCTATGGGTCCTCAGACCCGACAGACATCACCGCGATCGGCAACGGACAGGCAGTGTTCCAGGCGGACGACGGGACGCACGGCATCGAATTGTGGATCAGCAACGGCACCGCCATCGGCACCCGGCGGGTGAAGGACATCTATCCGGGGACGCCGTACGACAGCTCCGCGCCTTCCGGGTTTGCGGTATTGCAGCCGGCGCTGGCAAGCCGGCCGATGCACGACTTCAACGCCGACAGCAAATCCGACATTCTGTGGCACAATAGCAGTACCGGATCGGTCATCGTCTGGGAGATCAACGGCACCACGAAAACGAGCGGCGGGTCGCCCGGCGTCCTCCCGACGACATGGCAGGTGGCCGGCACCGGCGATTTCAACGACGACGACAGATCCGACATCCTGTGGCACAACGGCAGCACCGGCGCGGTGACGATCTGGGAGATGAACGGCCTCGTTCGGACGGCAAGCGGCTCGCCCGGCAGCCTCACGACGGCCTGGCAGGTCGCCGGCACCGGCGACTTCAATGATGACGGCCACGCCGATATCCTGTGGCAGAACAGCAGCACCGGGGGGGCGCTGATCTGGGAAATCGACGGCACCCGAAAGATCGGCAGCGGCTCGCCGGGGACCATGACCACGGCATGGCAGGTTGCCGGCACCGGCGATTTCAATCGCGACGGCATGTCGGACATCCTCTGGCACAACACCAGCACCGGCAGCCTGATGGTCTGGGAGCTGAGCGGCACCAGCAAGAAGGCGAGCGGGTCGCCCGGCGCGCTCAGCACGGTCTGGAAGGTCGCCGGCACCGGCGATTTCAACGGCGACGGCAAGTCCGACGTGGTGTGGCGCAACAGCTCCACCGGCAACGTCCTGATCTGGGAGCTGAACGGCACCGTCAAGCTCGCCAGCGGCTCGCCGGGCAGCCTTCCCACGACCTGGCAGATCGCCGGCACCGGCGATTTCAACGGCGACGGCAAAGCCGACATCCTGTGGCATAACAGCAGCACCGGCGCGGCGCTGATCTGGGAGATGAACGGATTCGCCAAAATCGCGAGCGGTACGCCCGGCAAGCTCAGCACGGCGTGGCAGATCGCGCCGTCGGAAGGTGCGGACACCAGCGCGGCGACGAGCAGCGCCGTCACGACGAGCAGCACGACGTTCGATTTCCGCGATGTCAGCGCGCCGGGCGACGGAGGCGGCGGCGGCGGCGGCGCTGCGGGCGTCCCGCCGCTCACGCCGCCGGG
>DATEKP010000217.1:0-9221 GCA_035277405.1 Allostellaceae bacterium
TGCGCGAAGGGCGCGGCGAACGGCTGGCCTTTGCCGACCCGTGGCGCCGCCTTGACTATGCCGCGCTGGCCGCGGCGTCGCGCCGTTTTGCCGCGGCGCTGCGGGCGGCCGGCATCGAGCGCGAGCGGCGGATCGCGCTCCTTATGCTCGATACGGTCGATTTTCCGGTGGCGTTCTGGGGTGCGCTGCGCGCCGGCGTCGTGCCGGTGCCGATCAACACGCTGCTGCCCCCCGACACCACCGGCTACATCCTCGAAGACAGCCGCGCCGCGGCAGTCGTCGTGTCGGCGCCGCTGCTGGCGCAAGCAGCGCCGCTCGCCGAGCGGCTCGGCGCGCGGCTGATCGTCAGCGCCCCGGATGGCAGCGGGGGCGATTTCGACGCTTTTGTCGATAGCGGCGGAGGCGATGCCGGGCCGGCCCTATGCTCGCCCGACGAGGTCGCATTCTGGCTCTACTCCTCCGGCTCGACCGGCAATCCGAAAGGCGTCAGGCACGTCCATTCGAGCCTCAAGGCGACCGCCGACACCTATGGCGATCAGGTACTTGGGATCACGGCCGACGACCTGATGTTCTCGGTCGCCAAATTGTTCTTCGCCTACGGCCTCGGCAATTCGATGACGTTTCCGATGGCGGCTGGCGCCGCCAGCGTGCTCTATCCCGACCGCCCGACCCCCGATGCCGTGCTGGGGATCATGCGCCAGCATCGCCCGACGCTGTTCGCCGGCGTGCCGACGCTTTACGCCGCCATGCTGGCGCATCAGGGGTTGGAGAAAGGCGCCGGCTCAGACCGGCTGCGGCGCTGCATCTCGGCCGGCGAGCCGCTGCCCGAGCATATCGGCGTGCGCTGGCGCGATACGGTCGGAGTCGACATCCTTGACGGCATCGGCTCGACCGAGATGCTGCATATCTTCCTGTCGAACAGCCCCGGCGACATCCGCTACGGCACGACCGGCAAGGCGGTGCCGGGCTACGACCTGCGCATCCTCGAAGCGGGCGACGAGGTGGCGGACGGCGAACCGGGCGAGCTTGTCGTGCGCGGTCCGTCCGCCGCCGAGGGCTATTGGAACCAGCGCGAGAAATCGCGCCGTACGTTCCGCGGCGAGTGGACCCATACCGGCGACACCTATATCCGCGACGCCGACGGCTATTACCGCTATTGCGGGCGCAGCGACGACATGTTGAAGGTCGGCGGCATCTGGGTGTCGCCGTTCGAGGTCGAGGAGGCGCTGATCGGCCACCAGGCGGTGCTCGAAGCGGCCGTGGTCGGGCATGCCGATGCGGATGGGCTGATCAAGCCGAAGGCGTTTGTCGTGCTGCAGCAGGGCGCGGCGCCCGATCCGGCGCTGACCGAGACCCTGCAAAATCATGTCAAGGCGGAGATAGGGGTGTGGAAATATCCACGTTGGGTGGAATTTCGGGATGCCTTGCCGAAAACCGCGACAGGCAAGATTCAACGATACAAATTGCGTGAATCTTTGCCATAGCACGGATTACGTTAAGGGATCGGATAGCGATCGATTGTCGAAGGGAACGCGCCTGTCGCCGCTTTCGTTGATTAATCCAGATCGAAGTCTGGAGGGACAAACGATGGACAAGCAGCGCGTCGAGGGCGGCGTCAAAAAGGCGACCGGCACCATCAAGGAGAAGGCCGGCCGACTGACCGGCGATCGCCATACCGAAGCGGAAGGTCGCGCCGAGAAGGCCGAGGGCCGCGTGCGCAGCGCGGTCGGCAAGGCCAAGGACGCAGCGCGGGAAATCGTCGGCAAGAAATAGCGACGGTTACGGGAGAGCGTCGCGATGAAAGGCGTCCTCTTGTGGCTGCTCGGGATCCCGATCCCGATCATCATCCTGCTCTACGTGTTTCATGTGCTGTGAGTCGGCTCTGACCCGGCGTTGACAGCCTCCGCCGCCGCCCGCAAGCTGCCCCGCGCGGGCAGTCTTGCGGGAGGGCGCGGTGGCGGGTGATGCGCAAAGCTTTGTCGAATATTCCTGTGCCGATCGAGTCGCGACGATCACGCTGAACCGGCCGGACAAGCTGAACGCCGTCAGCGACGAGGTGGTGGCGCAGCTTGCCGAGGCGATGCGTCGCTTCGATCTCGACCCCGACGCCGAGGTCGCGATCCTCAACGGCAAGGGTCGCGCATTTTCGTCGGGCGCCGATGTGCGCCAGCGGCAGCTGCGGAGCCGCGACGAATTCGAAAAGCATGGCGGGCCGCAGGGCTGGGGCGCCAATTCCGCCGATCTGTTGACCCGCTCGGTCAACTGGAAGCCGGTCATCGCCGCTGTGCACGGCTATGTGCTGGGCCTGGCACTCGGCCTGACCTTGGAATGCGACCTGATCGTCGCTGCCGCCGGCACGCGCTTCCAATTGACCGAAACCTCGCGCGGCCTCGGCGCCTCGCGCTACTGGGCCTTGTTCCAATACCGCAGCGCAGCGGCGTTCGGCGACGAGGTGGCGCTAACCGGCCGCTTCTTTACCGCCGAGGAGGCGTTCGCCGCCAGGGTGATCAACCGCCTGGCGCCGGAAGGGAAACACCTCGACGTGGCGCGCGAATTGGCGCTCGAAATCGCCAAGAACCCGCCCTTGTCGGTGCGCACGACGGTGCGCACGCGGCGCTGGTACATGGAGCGGCTGACCCGCGAGGCGCAGTACATGGCCGCGCCGTTCCGCCTCTATCTGACCGAGGATTTCCAGGAAGCGGCGCGCGCCTTCGCCGAAAAGCGCCCGCCCCGCCCCTTCAAGGGGCGGTGATGCCGGTTTCAAATCGTCGTTGCGAGGAGCGCAGCGACGAAGCAATCCCGACGAGATTGCTTCGCTTTGCTCGCAATGACCCCACGTTGAGGCGACCGTGACTGGTGCCAACCGGCCATTGGCCGGCGTCGTCGTGCTCGATTTCGGGCAGGTCTATCAGGGGCCGTACGCGACGATGCTGATGGCGAAGGCCGGCGCCGACGTGATCAAGATCGAGCCGCCGCAGGGCGAGCCGCTGCGCCGCCGCGCTCCGCCGGGCAAGAGCACGACCTTCCCGATCGCGATGCTGAACGGCAACAAGCGCGCGATCACGTTGAACCTCAAGGATTCGCGCGGCCGCGGCCTGTTGTTCCGCATGGCCGAAAAGGCCGATGTATTGCTGGAGAATTTCGCGCCGGGGGTGATGGATCGGCTCGGGGTCGGCTGGGAGGCACTGCACCGGGTCAACCCGCGCCTCGTCTATGCCTCGGGCACCGGCTTCGGTCTCTCCGGCCCGGACCGCGACACGCTGGCGATGGACCTGACGATCCAGGCGATGGCCGGCCTGATCAGCGTCACCGGCCCGCCTGAAGGGCCGCCGCTGAAGGCCGGGCCGGCGGTCGTCGATTTTCTCTCCGGCATCCATCTTTACGCCGCGACCGTGACCGCATTGTTCGAGCGCGAGCGCACCGGCGTGGGGCGCCTCGTCGAGGTGGCGATGCAGGAGGCCGCCTACGCGACCCTGACCTCGCAGTTCGAGGCTTATTGGCAGAACGGGAAGGTGCCGCCGCGCACCGGCAATGCCAGCCACGGCCGCGTGCCGATCAACGTCTATCCGACAAAGGACGGCTACGTCGCGATGAACCTCGCGGTCGAGGAGCACTGGCACAGCCTGCTCGCCGCGATGGGCCGCGAGGAGTTGCGCGACGACCCGCGTTTCGCGAACAACGCTGCCCGCGTCGCGCACCGCGCGGAGACCGATGCGCTGATCGCCGAGTGGACCGGCGCGCTCGACAAGATGGAGGTGTTCGCGATCGCCCGGCATCACCGCATCCCGCTGGCGCCGGTGCGCGATGTCGGCGAGGTCATGCACGACCCGCACATGCATCAGCGCGGCATGCTCGAGAAAATCGAGCACGACGAGATCGGCCGCCTCGTTGTCCCCAATTCGCCGCTGCGCTTCCACGGCGCCGACCCGGTCCACGCCACGCCCAGCCCCAAACTCGGCCAGCACAACGACGAGATCTACGGCGGCTGGCTCGGCCTGTCGCCGGGAGCGATCGCGGAGCTGAAGGAAGGCGGCGTAATTTGACGCAAAATACCGTCACACCGGCGAAGGCCGGCATCCACGGCTGCCGCGGGTCCCGGCTTCGCTTGCGCGGGAATGACGAGTTTTAACTTCAGTACAGTCTTTTAACTTCAGTACAGTCCACCGGTGCCGCTCGCGGGGGTGGCGCCGCCCGGCAGCGCGTCGGGGCCGGCACCGTTTGCAGCCGTTCCGTCCTGCGCCGCGGTTACGGCGTCGGGAGTTCCTTGCAGACCGAGATTGCGGTTGGTGGTCGGGCTGGTGCCGCTCTTGAAGGCTTCCCAGATCGCCGGCTCGCCGGAACCGGGCGGCAGGCCGCTTCCCGGATTGACGCGGTAGAGCTGCACGCCGGGCGGGATGCGGAATTCGGTCGGCGGCTCGTCCTTCAGCGCGGCGATCATGAAATCGCGGAAGATCGGCGCCGCGACGACGGCCGCCTGCTCGCCGCGCCCCAATGACACAGGATCGTCGTAGCCGACAAAGACGCCGGCGGCGAGATCGGGAGTGAACCCCTCGAACCACGCGTCCTGCCAATCGGTCGTGGTGCCGGTCTTGCCGGCGATCGGCTTGCCGACCGCCTTCACCGTGAAGCCGGTGCCGCGCTGCACGACGCCTTCGAGCATCGAGACGACCTGGAAGGCGGCGGCCGGGTCGGCGATCTGCTCGCGCGCGTCGGGGAGGACGGGCGGCGGCTGGTGCCGCCATTCGACATTGCTGCAGCCGTCGCATTTCCGGGTGTCGGCGCGGTAGATCGTCTTGCCGTTACGGTCCTGCACCCGGTCGATCAGGGTCGGCGTGATGCGCTTCCCGCCGTTGACCAGCATCGCATAGGCCGTGGTTAGGCGCAGCGGCGTCGTCTCGCCGGCGCCGAGCGCGATCGAATATTCGCGCGGCGCGTGGTCCATGATGCCGAATTTCTCGATCGTCTCGGCGACCGCGTCGATGCCGACGATCGCCGCGGTGCGCGCCGCCATCGCATTGATCGAATGCTCGAGGCCGACCCGCATCGTCGTCGGCCCGCGATAGCGGTCCTCGTAATTGTGCGGCTCCCATAGCGGCATGCCCGGCCCTTGGCTCAACGCGATCGGGCCATCGAGGATCAGCGTCGAGGGCGTGAAGCCGTGTTCGAGCGCGGTCAGGTAGACGAACGGCTTGATCGACGAGCCTTCCTGCCGCTTCGCCTGCGTGGCGCGGTTGAACTGGCTCATTTCGAAGCTGAAGCCGCCGCTCATCGCCAGGACCCGGCCGGTATGCGGGTCGATCGCCACCAGCGCGCCGGAGACATCGGGGATTTGGCATAAATTATAAAGATCGCCCGCCGGTTCGGTCGACGCGCGGTTTCGGCCGGCGGGCGCCTTCGCCTCGGCCTTCAGCTTCTCGACCAGCACGAGGTCGCCGGGCTTGACGACGTCGGCGGCGCTGCGCGGGAACGGCCCGAGCGAGCTATCGTCGTGCAATGGCCGCGCCCAGCGCATCTGGGAGAACGGGATCAGCCCAGCCTTGCCGCCCGCAAGTCCGATTGCCGCGCCGTCCGCGCCAGTATGCAGCACGACCGCGAGCTGCCAGCCGGCGGTGTCTGCGCCGGGCGGCAACGGCGCCGCCGACAGCCGCTCCGGCCAGCCGGGGCCGGGGTCGATATGGCCGGTCGGGCCGCGCCAGCCGCCGTGGCCGCGATCATAGGCGACGAGGCCGGCGCGCAGCGTCCTGTCAGCCGCTTCCTGCATCGCCGGGTCGAGGCTGGTGCGCACCGACAGCCCGCCCTCGTAAAGCGTCTTCTCGCCGTACCGGGCCAGCAGCTCGCGCCGCACCTCCTCGGCGAAATAGGGCGCCGAGACGATCTCGGCCTCCTCGCGGTGCCTTACCGCGAGCGGCTCGGCCTTGGCCTTGGCGACCGCCTCGGCGCTCGCGTTGCCGTCCTCGGCCATGCGGTCAAGTACCCAGTCGCGCCGCGCCTTGGCGGCCTGCGGGAACCGCGCCGGGCTGTAGTTGTTGGGCGCCTTCGGCAGGCCCGCGAGAAAGGCGGCTTCGCCGAGCGTCAGCTCGTCGAGCGGCTTGTCGAAATAGGTCAGCGCCGCCGAGGCCACGCCGTAGGCGCCCGACCCGAGATAGATCTCGTTCAGATAAAGCTCGAGGATGCGGTCTTTCGGCAGGGCCGCGTCGATCCGGGTGGCGAGCAGGATTTCCTTGATCTTGCGCGCGACCGACAACTCGTTCGACAGCAGCATGTTCTTGGCGACCTGCTGCGTGATCGTCGAGGCGCCGATCGGCCGACGGTTGCTGTGCCAACGGCCGAGGTCGGTCAGCGCGGCGCGCACGATCGACAGCGGATCGACCCCGTGATGGCTGTAGAAATTCTTGTCCTCAGCCGATACGAACGCTTCGATGACCCGTTTCGGGATCGCCGAGATCGGCACGAACACGCGCCGCTCGGTCGCGTATTCGGCGAGCAGCCGGCCGTCGCCGGCCTGCACGCGTGTCATGATCGGCGGCTGGTAATGCGCGAGCTGCTGGTAGTCCGGCAGATCGCGGCCGAAATGCCAGATCGTCAGGCCGGCGACGGCGCCGCCGGCGATGGCCAGCAGCACCGTGCATGTAAAGAGAAGGCGAACCAGTCTGATCATGGTGCGCGACTGCGCAGGCTCCCCTGTGGCCGTGGCGGAGCGCCGGTTTCGCGACGACCGGCCCGCCCCCCGCGCGGCGGCCCTTATGCTACAACCCTGTGGCTATTCCAAGGCGGAATGCGGGTCGCCGATGGCGGGCGGATGGCCCGGCAGCCCGCCGCGTTCCGAGGAAACCATTGTGACGGCGGCGATTGCCAATTACATTCCGTGTTGCGAATCAGCCGTCCGGGCACCTCGTCCGGTCGGCGTCGCGGCCGATGCGGGCTGGAGCGGCAACGCGGTTGCCGCCGCGACGTGGCCGCGGCGCCGGGATTGCAGATCGTACGAACCCGAAGCCGGGCCGAGGGCCGACGCGACGCCGAGGAACACATCACGCGACGCCATGAACCCAGACGCCACGGGCTTCCCCGACACACTTCTTCCACACAGCACCGCGTCGCCGGCCGGCCGCAGCGCCGCCGCAGCCGCGCGCCTGGGAGTTCTGCCCGAATGGCAAAGCGCATGCTTATTGACGCCGCCCACCCCGAGGAGACCCGGGTAGTCGTCACCGGCGGCAACCGTCTCGAAGAGTTCGATTTCGAGTCGTCCACGAAAAAGCAGGTCAAAGGCAACATCTACCTGGCAAAGATAACGCGGGTCGAACCGTCGCTGCAGGCCGCGTTCGTCGATTACGCCGGCAACCGGCACGGCTTTCTGGCTTTCAGCGAAATTCATCCGGATTACTACCGCATCCCGGTCGGCGATCGGGACGCCGATGCGGCCGAGCCGGCAATCGGCAACGGCGCCGTTTCAGCGGAGGGGGCGGCCGAAGAGGCCGGCGTATCGCTCGCCGCGGCGCTGCCTGAGCCGGTGCCGATCGCAGAGGCAACGGGCGAAGAGGCGGCCGAGGAGGAGGACGGCGACGAAGCTGCTGTCGAGGACGGCGCGGAGCCGGCCGGCATCATCGATGCACACGATGAAGCCGGCGATGCAGACCCCGTGCCGCCGGTCGAGGCGACGTCGGAGGCCGGCGCGGACCCGGCGGGCGAACCCGACGCGGGTTCCGCAAGCGTCGCGTTGCGCGCCGCCGAGGAATCGGCGATCGCGGCCGAGCTCGGCGCGCCCCAAGACAACTTGATCGACACTGACGGCGGGCACGAGGGCGCCGCCGAGCCGGAGCCGGCGGAAGCCGTCGAGATTCTCGGCGGCGACGAGGCCGAGGACGTCGAGGAGGCTGACGCCGAGCGCCGCCGCTGGCATTCGCTGCGGCACTACAAGATCCAGGAGGTCGTCAAGCGGCGCCAGATCATGCTGGTGCAGGTCGCCAAGGAGGAGCGCGGCAACAAGGGCGCGGCGCTGACGACGTATCTGTCGCTCGCCGGACGCTATTGCGTGCTGATGCCGAACACCAACCGGGGCGGCGGCGTGTCGCGCAAGATCACCAGCATCGCCGACCGCCGCCGGCTCAAGGACATCCTCGAAGACCTCGAGATCCCCGAAGGCATGGGGGTCATCGTCCGCACCGCCGGCGCCGAGCGCTCGAAGGCCGAGATCAAGCGCGATTACGAATACCTGCTGCGGCTGTGGAACGAAATCCGCGACCTGACGCTCAATTCGACGGCGCCGGCGCTGATCTACGAAGAAGGCAATCTGATCAAGCGCTCGATCCGCGACCTCTACACGCGCGACATCGACGAGGTGCTGGTCGAGGGCGAGGAGGGCTACAAGACGGCGAAGGCGTTCATGCGCACGCTGATGCCGAGCCACGCCAAGCGCGTGCAGCCCTATCGCGACGCGCAGGTCGGATTGTTTCACCGCTTCCAGATCGAGGGCCAGATCGACGCGATCCACTCGCCGGTCGCGCAATTGCGTTCGGGCGGCTACGTCGTGATCAACCACACCGAGGCGCTGGTTTCGATTGACGTCAATTCGGGCCGCTCGACGCGCGAGCGCAACATCGAGGAAACCGCGCTGCGCACCAACCTCGAGGCCGCCGAGGAGATCGCCCGCCAGCTGCGGCTGCGCGACCTTGCCGGGCTGATCGTCATCGATTTCATCGACATGGAGGAGCACCGCAACCAGATCGCGGTCGAGCGTCGGCTCAAGGAGGCGCTGAAGAACGATCGCGCGCGCATCCAGGTCGGCCGCATCAGCCCGTTCGGCCTCCTGGAGATGTCGCGGCAGCGGCTGCGCCCCTCGCTCGCCGAGGCCTCGACCCAGCCCTGCCCGCATTGCGGCGGCACCGGCCATATCCGCTCGGTCGAATCGACCGCGCTCTACGTGCTGCGCTCGATCGAGGAGGAGGGGATTCGCCGCCGCTCGGCCGAAATCTGCATCTACGTGCCGACCAATGTGGCGCTTTACATCCTCAACCAGAAACGCGAGTCGCTGGCCCAGATCGAGGTCCGCTACGGGCTGCGAGTGACGGTTGCGCGCGACGACGCGCTGATCCCGCCGAGCTTCCGGCTCGATCGGCTGCGCGCCTGGGGGGCCGGCGAGGCGCCGCCGCTGCGCGCGATCCAGGCGCCGGCCATCGTCGAGGACCAGGAGGCGGATGAGGAGGAGGCAGAAGCCGGAACCGAAG
>DATEKP010000218.1:0-2136 GCA_035277405.1 Allostellaceae bacterium
CGAGGCGACGGCCGTCGGATCGGCAGTCCCCGCCGCGACGCCTTCCGCCAGCGCCGCCTCGCGCCGCCGGCGCCGCCAGTCGAGCCACAGATTGACCCCGGCCCAAACGGCGAACATCAGCAGGATGATGACGAGGCGGACGATCCAGCCTTCGAGCGCCGGAACGAACGGACCGAAGAACCAGACCAGCGCGGCGAGCAGCGCCGTGCCGAGAAAGCTCAAGGCCCAGCGCGCAACGAGAAAGGCGAGCACCGCGTTCATCGTGATTCGGCGATCACTGCGCCGTCACCCCCGCGAAAGCGGGACCTTTGCAAAGCGCGGTGGCGCGCCCCGATCTTGGCTGCAATGCCTGCCGTGCGTCCTTCGAGACGCGCCCCTCGGGCGCTCCTCAGGATGAGGCACCTCTTTGATGGCAATAAGAAAAGCCTCATCCTGAGGAGCCCGCGCAGCGGGCGTCTCGAAGGACGCGCGGACGCTCGTCCGGGGCGATCACAGAATCGTGCAAAGGTCCGGCGAACGCGGGGTCCAGGGGCAGCCGCTCGCCGCTTGCCCTGGATTCCCGCTTGCGCGGGACTGACGATTTGAATTGCGCGGACAATGCTTTAACCCGGTCGGTGCAATACGATCTCGATGCGCCGGTTCTGCTCGCGCCCGTCCGGCGTCGCGTTGTCGGCGAGCGGGTCGGCCTCGCCGCGGCCTTCGGCGTTGATGCGCGCGGGATCGCCGAGGGCGCGGCCGAGCAGGGCGCGGGCGGCCTGCGCGCGGGCCGCCGACAGCTGGAAATTGGACGGGAACTGCACGGTGTGAATCGGTCGGTTGTCGGTGTAGCCGACGACCTGGACCGTGCCGGCCTCGCTCTTCAATGCCGCACCGATGCTGTCGAGCACCGGCACGAAGCGCGGCTCGACCGTGGCGCTGCCCGAGGCGAACATGCCGCGGTTGTTGATGCGCACGATCGGGTTGGGCGGCCGGCAGATCACCGTGACGACGCCCTGCTGCACCAGCGGTTTCAGGAGGCTGCACAGCCGGTCCTCGGCGGCCGGTTGCGGCGGGGGAGGCGGCGGCGGCCGCACCGGCGCCGCGCGCACGATCTGCGGCATCTTGACCGGCGGCTCGTTCAGCATGCGCGCGAACAGATCGTCGGAAGCGACATTGAGCGAGGTCGACAGCCAGACGAACAGCCCGGCCAGCAATGCCAGCCCGACAACGGCGGCGACCCAGACCGGCAGCGTCGCGCGGGCGCCGCGATAGGGCGCGGCAATGCCCTTCCAGTGCGGCGAGAGGTCGGGTTCGGGCGCCTGGCGCTGGCGCACGATGACCGCGTAGGTCTCCTCGCGCAGCCGGTCGAGTTCGGCGGGCCCGCGCGGCGACAGCCGGTATTGCCCCTGGAACCCCAATGACATGCACAGGTACATCAGCTCGATGACCGGCAGATAGAGGCCGGGGTTCTGGCGCATCTGGCCGAGCAGCTGGAAGAAGCGCTCGCCGCTGCGCACCTCCTTGTGAAAGATCGAGACCAGCGAATTGGCATCCCATACGCCGGTCGAACCCCACGGCGTGTTCAGCACCACGTCATCGATGCTGGCGCACAACGCGTAATGCGCCGGCGGCAGGAGTTCGCGCGGCAGGCCGAGTTCGCGGGCGCGTTCCTCAAAGGTGTGGACGGCGCGTACCGCCCGCTCGCGCAACTCGCCGGGGTCGGGATGGCGCAGCGTGTTGGGCAGCCGCGCCAGCAATTGCAACAGCGGCGCCGCCGCGGCGACCAGCGGGTTGACCCCCATCGCCACGCTCTCGGCGCCTTCGCCCGAAAGCGGCGCGGCACGATCGAACTGGCCACTCGGCGTGGGCTGCGGCCCTTCGGCCGGAACGGGGGAGGGTGCTGCGCGCCGCCCGCCCGGCACCGGCCGCACGACGGTACGCTCGTTGTCGTCCGGCTCGAGGAACGGGTTGTCGCTCATCGGCAGCCGCCAGCAAGCGGGATCAGCAGAGCGTCGTACGTCCCACGGTTCCTCCCCCGTTCACGGGGGAGGTGGCGGCCCCGGACTTGATCCGGGGGCGCCGAAGGGGGCGCCCCGGCAATGCCCCCTCCACCATGCTTCGCATGGTCCCCCTCCCCCGCACGCGGGGGAGGAGCCG
>DATEKP010000219.1:0-2104 GCA_035277405.1 Allostellaceae bacterium
CAGGCCCGCCGCGCCGCCGTCGCGGCCGATCGCGTCGTCGCCGCGCAGGCGATGCCAATCCGCGTCGCCGACCGGCGCCACCGCGGCCAGCCCGTCGAGGGCACCGCGCAACAGCATCACGACAAGGCGCGGGCCGATATCGTCTGCCCATGCCGGCCGCGGCAGGTGGGCCATGGCGAACAGCGCGCCGGACCCGAGCAGCAGCGAGCGGCGCGTCGGGATTGGGAAGCTTGCCGGCATCGCGATCACCTCCGCAGGAATTCGGGCGACATCAGCGCCAGTGTCAGCGCCTGAGGCCTGGTCGCGGCGTGCGCAACTGCCTGCCGCGTGGCCGTCGAGGCGAGCGGACCGAGCGCCGTGTCGAGGACCGCGGCGGGCTCGATATCGGCGCCGCGGCGCTCGGCAAAGGCGTTGGCGATCGCGAGGCGCTCCGAGATGCCGGCGAGCCACGCGGCGTTGTCGTCCGGAAACCCTTTCGGCGCCGGCGGCCGCCACAGCGGTTCGCCGAGTGTCGCCGCGGCGCCGACGACGCGGGGAATATCGCCGGGCTGCCCGGTCGCACGCAACGCCGCGACCATCCATTCGCCGGGGCGCTTCACCTTCCGCCGCTGCGGCAGCCAGGCCTCGGGCGCGCCGAGCAGCGCCTTCGCAACCTCCTTCAGATCGCCGTCGGTATCTCGAAAGCGCCGCGCCAGCGTGTCGATCAGGGCTGGCGGCGGATCGTCCGCGACGAAATGCACCGCCAGCTTCTTGGCGATATGGGTCGCGGTCGCCGGGTTGCGCGCGAGATCGGCGAGCACCGCTTTTCCTTGCGCCATATCGGATTCGTCGTAGCGCTTGCCGAGCACGGTCTGTGCCCCCGGCTCGTGCATCCGCGGGTTGAACACGAAGCGGCCGCCGATATCGGGATCGGAGACCGGCGGCCGCAGGCTCCAGCCGGTCATCGCCTTGGCGAAGGCGATGACATCGTCCTGCGTGTAGCCGGTGCGCACGCCGAGCGTATGCAACTCCAGGATTTCGCGTGCAAAATTCTCGTTGATGCCCTTGCCGCGATTGATGCCGGCGACCGAATCGGGGCCGATCGATTGCGCGTCGTTGAGGTAGAGCAGCATCGCCGGGTGGCTCTCGGCGGCGAGCAGCAGGTCGTGGAAATGGCCCAGCACATGGGGGCGGATCGCCTCGCGCTCGTAGCCGCCGGCCATCACCGAGGTGGTCAGGCTGACGCAGAAATGATTGGACCAGAACCACACCAACCGCTCGACAAAGCCGAGTTCGGCCTCGCGCGCCGCGTCGATCCGCGCCTTGGCCTCGGCCAGCACAATGCGTCGCGGCGGCGGCGGCGCTGCGGCGGGCGCGGCATCGGCGACCGTTGTCATGCGCATCGCCGCAGGTTCGGAACGTGTCCGAGCCAGCTTCGCCGCGGCGCGCTTCGCGGCGCGGAACTCGAAGACGGTGCGGAACTCGGCGTCGCTCGTCGGCAGCTCGGTGCCGGCGAGCAGACCGGCATCCGGCCGGTCGAGATCGGCGAGGAACGCGCCACGCGGGTCGGCGGCGATCGCCGCGATCGTTCCGGCGCGCGGGCCAAAACCGAAGCGATGCAACGCCAGCGCCGCTGTTGCCGGATCCCGCGCCATTGCCGCCCTCGTTCACCCCGTTTGGCTCATTATGCGCCCGCGGCGCGGCAGGACATCCCCGCCCGCGCGATGGGATCGCATGGCCGTCACCCCGCCCGCTTAGGACGATCGCATTTGAGTGCCCTCCCCCTCGATGGGGGAGCCCCCGGACGGGCCGCCCGGCAGGGCGGGCGTTCCGGGGGTGGGAGGGGGTGATCGTGGCGGTGGCAATCCATGCGGGCGCAGAGCGGCGAATTCACCCCCACCCCGGCCCTCCCCCATCGAGGGGGAGGGAGAAAATGCGGCAAATGTGATAGCCCTGCCTGTGCAAGTGGGGGGCTAGGGCCGAACACTCATCGCTGGCCGTGGATTCCCGCTTGCGCGGATATGACGATCCGATTTGAACAGTCAATGCTCTACGCGACGCGGTCGCCCTGTTTGATCTCGACCGTGCGGTTGTCGACGGCGGGCAGCATCTGGGCCGGATCGCG
>DATEKP010000220.1:0-4627 GCA_035277405.1 Allostellaceae bacterium
GCGGCTCGCCGACGGCCGGCGGCTCGCGTGTCGGCTGATCGCCGCCGCCGACGGCAGGGATTCGCCGTTGCGCCACATGGCCGGGATCGGCGCGGTCGAATGGCGCTACCCTCAGATCGGCATCGTCGCGACGGTCGCGCACGAACGGCCGCACGCCGGCATCGCGGTCGAGCATTTCCTGCCGGCCGGTCCGTTCGCGATCCTGCCGATGACCGGGAACAGATCGTCGATCGTGTGGACCGAGCACGCCGATTTCGCTCCGCACCTGCTGGCGCTGCCGGACCGCGAATTCGCCGCCGAACTCGCCGCCCGGTTCGGCGATTTTCTCGGGGCGATCGAGCCTGTCGGGCCGCGCTGGAGCTATCCGCTCGCCTTGATGCAGGCGGAACGCTACCGGGCGCCACGGCTGGCGCTGATCGGCGAGGCGGCGCACGTGATCCACCCGATCGCCGGGCAGGGCCTCAACATCGGCATCCGCGATGTCGCGGCGTTGGCCGAACTGGTGATCGATCAGCGCCGGCGCGGTCTCGATATCGGTGACGATGGCGTGCTCGATGCCTATCAGCGCTGGCGGCGCGCCGACGCCATCCTGCTGGCGGCGGTGACCGACGGCCTCAACCGCCTGTTCTCGAACGAGATCCCGCCGGTGCGCCTGGCCCGCGATGTCGGCCTCGCAATCGTCAACCGTCTGCCGCCGCTCAAGCGCGTCTTGATGCGGCACGCGATGGGCCTGATCGGCGACCTGCCGCGCCTCGCGAGGGGCGAGCCGTTGTAAAACGAGCTATTCGAAAATTTCGTGACACAACCTGATCGTCATACCGGCGAAGGCCGGCATCTACGGCCAAAATGGACCCCGCTGCGCTCGCAATGACACGTTTGGTTGTCATCAGGCGGCGTTGACCCGCAGTCGGCGGCGGTGCTTACCTCCCGCCGAGACACGCGAGACGGGAGACGGGAGACGGGAATGGCGGGAGGGGGTGCGCTCGACGGCAAGGTCGCGATCGTCACCGGCGCGGGCAAGAACATCGGCAAGGCGATCGCGCTGGCGCTCGCGGCGGACGGTGCGGCGGTCATCGTCAACGGCCGCGGCGACCGGCCCATCGTCGAAGACACCGCCGCTGAAATCCGCGCCGCCGGCGGGCGTGCCCTGCCCTACCTCGCCGACGTGTCAAAGCCCGAGCAGGTCGAAGCAATGGTCGCGGCCGCCGTCACGGAATTCGGCGGTGTCGATATCGCAATCGGCAATGCCGGGCTCAGGCGGCAGACGCCGTTTCTGCAGATGAACCTGGAGGAATGGCACGAGATCCTGGCGGTCGCGCTCGACGGTGCCTTCATACTGGCGAAGGCCTGCGTGCCGGAGATGGTCAAGCGCGGCGGCGGCGCCGTGATCGGCCTTTCGGGCGTGTCGCACCATGCCGGCGCCACCGGGCGGGTGCACGTCAACGCCTCGAAGGCCGGGCTCGAAGGATTGATGCGCGGGCTGGCGGTGGAACTGGCGCCGCATAACATCACTGCCAATTGCGTCGCCCCGGGCTCGATCGACACGGTGCGCGGGCCGTCGGCCGGCGGACCGCACGGGCGCGGCGCGATCTCCCGCGCGATCCCGCTCGGGCGCCAGGGCCGGCCCGAGGAGATCGCGGCGATGGTGCGTTTCCTGGCCGGCCCCGAGGGGCGCTATGTCACGGGCCAGACGATCCACGTCAATGGCGGGCTGTTTCTCGGCAAGTAACCGAGGGGTCAATACGGCAGCGCGGGTGCGCGCCATCGGGGTTTCGGGCGATTTGGGCGGCGCGGCGCCGTTGTCGGGATGCGTTCCGAATTTGGGGCGCAATCCCGATCACGGAGGCTTGCAATGCGTCTTTCGGCCATCCCTTTCGTTCTGACACTCGCCCTCGCGGCGACCCCGGCCCTGGCCCAGAGCGGCACGGGAAACAACCCCTACAGCCACGAGAACCAGCAATACAGCACCAGCAACACCAACAACTATTCGAATCAGGGAAGCAACTTCAATTCAAACCGCGAGAACAACCGGTTCGCCACCAACCAGAACTTCAACCGGCAGAACGAACCGGGCTTGACGCAGGACACGCAGCGGCGCATCCGCCAGTCATTGGAGCAGAACGGCTTCCACAACGTGCAGGTGATGCCGGAGGCCTTCATCATCCGCGCTCAGGCGCCGGACGGCTCGCGCATCGTCATGCAGGTCGGCCCCGACATGGTGCAGGGCTTTGCCGTCCACACCGGCTCGTCGAGCAACCCGAGCAA
Source organism: Allostellaceae bacterium (assembly GCA_035277405.1). Classification (GTDB taxonomy): domain Bacteria; phylum Pseudomonadota; class Alphaproteobacteria; order ATCC43930; family CGMCC-115725; genus DATARH01. The sequence goes on from DATEKP010000220.1 coordinate 2,266, forward strand.
TAACAACAACAGCAACGACGAGATGAATCAGTCCGGCAGCTCGCAGAGCGGCCAGTGGAACTCGCACGATGGCAGCACCGGCATGGACGGCGTGAACAACCGCTGACGGTTGCAGAATGACAGTTCCTCCCCCGCGCGCGGGGGAGGTGGCGCGCGCAGCGCGCCGGAGGGGGCGCGTCGCGGCGATCGATGGATGCCCCCTCCACCATGCTTCGCATGGTCCCCCCTCCCCCGCTTCGCAGGGGAGGATCCAGCGCTCAGCCGGGGTAGAGAATCGTGCCGTCGGGGTGGGGTTCGGCACGTTCGGTCAGTCGCGCCGGCTCGGTCTTGCCCGGCGCCATGATGTGGCGGACTTCGATGCCGCGCGCCAACAGGTAATCGCTGACGATGCGGCGATGGCAGCGCCACCACACCGCTTCGGCGCACATGATTGCCGGCGTGTGCTCGACAGCCAGCGAGCACAATTCGTCGAGCCCCTCGCGAAACGCAGGCGTCAATGCGTAGTCGGCGTAGTTGCGGAAGGCGGCGTTCTGCCAGAAGCCATTCGGCGACGGCGGCGCCCCCTTCGCATGGTGCCGCAGCCCGCCCAACGCGCTTAGATGACGATAGCCGATACCGGCACCCGCCAGCGGCGCAGGCAGCGCGTCACTGTTGAATTGCGGGTTGGCGCGCGAGCGCGGCACCGTGCGGATATCGACGAGCAGATCGACGCCGTTCTCGCGCAACAGATCGATCAGCTCCGCGGCAGACCGCGTCGAATGGCCGATCGTGTAGACCGGGTTCACGGCGCAGCGCTCAGTTCCGTCACCAAGATTGCTTCGCTTCGCTCGCAATGACCGCAGAGAGTGTTGTCATTGCGAGGAGCGTAGCGACGACGCAATCTCGGCGCCTCGGTTTCCAATCCTCAATACATGTGCTGGCCGCCGTTCACCGAGAGGGTCGAGCCGGTGATGAAATCGGCCTCGTCGGCAACCAGAAACAGGACCGTGCGGGCGATGTCCTCGGCCTTGCCGAGGCGCCCGACCGGGATGCGCGCGACGATCTTTTCCAGCACATCCTTCGGCACCGCGCGCACCATCTCGGTATCGACATAGCCGGGCGCCACGGCGTTGACCGTGACGCCGCGCGCCGCGCCCTCCTGCGCCAGGGCTTTGGTGAAGCCATGAATGCCGGATTTGGCGGCGGCGTAGTTGACCTGCCCGTATTGCCCGGCCTGGCCGTTGATCGAGCCGATATTGACGATGCGGCCGAAGCGGCGCTCGCGCATCCCCTCGATGACCGCCCTCGACGTGTTGAAGCACGACGACAGATTGGTCTGGATGACCGCGTTCCACTGCTCGAACGACATGCGGTGGATCGTCGTGTCGCGCGTGATGCCGGCGTTGTTGACCAAGACGTCGATGGGCCCGAGCGCCTGTTCGACGGCGCGCACTCCCTCGGCGCAGCTCGTGAAATCGCCGACATCGAATTTGAAGACCGGCACCCCGGTTTCGTCGGCGAATTGCCGCGCCGCCCGGTCGTCATGGCCGTAATTGGCCGCGACCCGGTAGCCGGAATCCCTCAGCGCCAGCGAGATCGCCCGGCCGATGCCCCGCGTCCCGCCGGTGACCAGCGCCACCCTCGCCATGGTTTCCTCCCTTTATCACCATCGTCATCCCGGGCGTGACCCGGGGATCCGTGGATGGCCGGGTCAAGCCCGGCCATGACGAAATGAAGGTGGCGGCCCGCCGTTAATCCCGGGCGACGCACATCGCGATGCCCATGCCGCCGCCGATGCACAACGTCGCGAGGCCCTTCTTGGCGCCGCGCTTCTGCATTTCGTGCAGCAATGTGACGAGAATGCGGGTGCCCGATGCGCCGATCGGGTGGCCGAGCGCGATCGCCCCGCCATTGACGTTGACCTTCGCCGCATCCCAGCCGAGTTCGCGGTTGACCGCGCAGGCCTGCGCCGCGAACGCTTCGTTGGCCTCGACGAGGTCGAGGTCGCCGGCCGACCAGCCGGCCTTCTTGAGCGCGAGGCGCGAGGCCGGGATCGGCCCGGTCCCCATGATCGCCGGATCGACCCCGGCGCTCGCCCACGAGACGATGCGGGCGAGCGGCTGGAGGCGGCGGCGCGCCGCCGCCTCCGCCGTCATCAGCACGACCGCGGCGGCGCCGTCGTTGATGCCCGACGCGTTGCCGGCGGTCACCGTGCCGTTCTTGTCGAAGGCCGGGCGCAAACTCGCCAAAACCTCGACCGTCGTGCCGTGCTTCGGGTGCTCGTCGGTGTCGACGACGGTCTCGCCGCGGCGCGTCCGGATCACCACCGGCACGATCTCGTCCTTGAACCGGCCGGCCTTCTGCGCCGCCTCGGCCTTGGCTT
>DATEKP010000221.1:0-4880 GCA_035277405.1 Allostellaceae bacterium
CGTCCCGAGGTGCGCATCGGCGGCATGAGGCCGGGATGCACCGAATTGACCCGGATGTTGTCGCGCCCGTGCTGCACCGCCGCCGCCTTGGTCAGCGTGCGCACCGCGCCCTTCGAGGCGTTGTAGGCGACGTGGATGCCGCGCTGGCCGGTGACGCCCGAGATCGACGAGATGTTGACGATCGAGCCGCCGCCGGCCTTCCGCATCTCGGGAATGGCGTATTTCATGCCGAGAAACGTGCCGGTGGCGTTGACCGCCATGATCTTGTCCCAGGCGGCGCTGTCGAGCAGGTCCTCGACCGCGCTGCCGCTGATCCCGGCGTCGTTGACCAGGATGTCGAGCTTGCCGTAGGCCGCCAAGGTCGCGGCGATCGCGCGCCGCCAGTCGTCTTCGCTGCTGACGTCTAGCTTCTGGAAAAGGGCGGCGCCGTTGGCGCGGGTGATCTCGGCAACGACCGCCCTCCCCTCCTCCTCCAGCATGTCGGCGACGACCAGCCTGGCGCCCTCCCGCGCAAAAATGGTCGCCATGCTGGCCCCCATCCCCGAAGCCCCGCCGGTGATCAGCGCCACCTTGTCGTCAAGCCGCATCGCTTTCCTCGCTCGCATCAGGCTTCGAGGTTAGGACACATCGCCTGCGGCGAAAAGCGCCCGAAGGCCCCTCACCCCAGCCCTCTCCCCGCAGGCGGGGAGAGGGGGAGCGGAGGCAAGGCGGCGCCGCTGCGTTCCCTCTCCCCGTTTACGGGGAGAGGGACAAGGTGAGGGGCGTCCCGCCGGTTAGGCGCGCACCAGCGGCTTGTATTTGATGCGGTGGGGCTGGAGGGCGTCGGCGCCGAGCCGGCGGCGCCGAGCTACGTAATCGGCGTAGTTGAGCTCAGCGCGTTGTCGGCGCTGCTTTGGCCTCCAGGGCGCGGCGCACGCCGTCGGGATCGTGGGCGATGACGTGAAGGTAGGCGCGGGCGGGTGGGTCCGGTTCCGCGCGCCCCTGCTCCCAATCGCGCAACGTGCCGAGCGGGATATGGTATCGCGCCGCGAATTCCTCCTGCGTCAGCCCGAGCGCACGGCGTAGCGTTCGCGTCCGCGGCACCCGCTTCATGCGGGCAAGGCGTTCCTCCGTCAACGGCGGCGCGTCCGGATCGGCGGCGGCGGCAGCGTGGGCCTCCTCGTCCGTCAGCGCGTCGAAGCGGCGCCAATCATGGCTCCCGGTTTTCCTCGTGGTATGTTCGTCGCTCATAGGGTTCGGCCTTGCGGGCTGTAATGATGCGAATTCTTCCGCGGCGCATCGCGTACCCGACGAACAGCAGACGGCCCTCGACCATGCCGATAATTCCGTAGCGCTGTTCGTTCGGATCCCGTTCATCATCTTGCCATTCTATCGCAAACGGGTCGCGAAATACGTCGCGCGCCATCTCGAACGTGACGGCATGGACGCGCCAGTTTCGCGCAGCCTTGTCATCGTCCCACTCGAACTGTTCGTCTTCCATCAGACATAGAAGAACGGAATGCCTAAGCGCGCACCAGCGGCTTGTATTTGATGCGGTGCGGCTGGAGGGCGTCGGCGCCGAGACGGCGGCGGCGGTCCTGCTCGTAATCGGCGTAGTTGCCCTCGAACCAGGTGACCTGGCTGTCGCCCTCGAAGGCGAGGATGTGGGTGGCGACGCGGTCGAGGAACCAGCGGTCGTGGCTGATGATCACGGCGCAGCCGGGGAAGTCGAGCAAGGCCTCTTCGAGCGCGCGCAACGTATCGACATCGAGATCGTTGGTCGGCTCGTCGAGCAGCAGCAGGTTGGCGCCCTCCTTAAGCATCTTCGCGAGGTGCACGCGGTTGCGCTCGCCGCCCGAGAGTTGGCCGACCTTCTTTTGCTGGTCGGAGCCGCGGAAATTGAACAAGGCGCAATAGGCGCGGCTGGCGATCTTGCGGCGGCCGAGATCGATCTCGTCCTGGCCGCCGGAAATCTCCTGCCACACCGTATTGTCGGCGCCGAGCGCGTCGCGCGACTGGTCGACATAGCCGAGCTTGACCGTGTCGCCGATGCGGATCGTGCCGCCGTCCGGCCGCTCCTGGCCGGTGATCATGCGGAACAGGGTCGTCTTGCCGGCGCCGTTCGGCCCGATCACGCCGACGATGCCGCCGGGCGGCAGCCGAAAGCTCAACTCCTCGATCAACAGGTTATTGCCGAAGCCCTTGCGCAGCCTGTCGGCCTCGACCACCAGGTCGCCGAGGCGCGGCCCCGATGGCAGGACGATCTGCGCTGTCTCGGGCGCCTTTTCGCGGCTCTGCGCGACCAGCGCCTCGTAGGCCGAGACGCGCGCCTTCGACTTCGCCTGGCGAGCGCGCGGGCTCTGGCGCACCCATTCGAGTTCGCGCTCCAAGGTGCGGCGGCGCGCCTCCTCCTGGCGGCCTTCCTGCGCGAGGCGCGCCTGCTTCTGTTCGAGCCAGCCGGAGTAATTGCCCTCGTAGGGGATGCCGTGGCCGCGATCGAGTTCGAGGATCCAGCCGGCCACCTCGTCGAGGAAATAGCGGTCGTGCGTCACGGTAACGACCGTGCCCGGATAGTCCTTCAGAAAGCGCTGCAGCCACGCCACCGACTCGGCATCGAGATGGTTGGTCGGCTCGTCGAGCAACAACAGATCGGGGCGCTGCAGTAAGAGCCGGCACAGCGCGACGCGGCGCCGCTCGCCGCCCGACAATGTCCCGACCGAGGCTTCGCCCGGCGGGCAGCGCAAGGCGTCCATCGCGATCTCGACCGTGCGGTCGAGTTCCCAGGCGCCGGCCTGGTCGATTTGTTCCTGCAACTCGCCCTGCTCGGCGATCAGGGCGTCCATCTCCTCGGGCGACAGCTCCTCGGCGAAGCGGGCGCTCACCGCCTCGAAGCGGTCGAGCAAGGACTTGGTTTCGGCCAGCCCGGCCATGACATTGCCGGCGACGTCTTGTTTGGGATCGAGCTGCGGCTCCTGCGGCAGATAACCGACACCCGCGCCCTCTGCCGCCCACGCCTCGCCCGCGAACTCGCGTTCGTCGCCGGCCATGACGCGCAGCAATGTCGATTTGCCAGCGCCGTTGAGGCCGAGCACGCCGATTTTGGCGCCGGGCAGAAACGACAGCCAAATGTCGCGCAACACCTCGCGCCCGCCGGGGTAGCTCTTCCCCAACCCCTTCATCACGTAGATGTACTGGTAGGCTGGCATGGCGGCGGGCCTTTAAAACCGCGAAGGCCGGCACGTAGCCATCGCGCGCCGGCCCGTCAAGGCCGATGCCGGTTGCTCAGGCCGGGGCGCGGTAGTAGTCGCGGTACCACTCGACAAAGCGGCGGATGCCTTCCTCCACCGTCGTTGTCGGGCGGAAGCCGGTGACGCTTTCCAAGCGCGTCGTGTCGGCCATCGTCACCGGCACGTCGCCGGGCTGTATCGGCAACAGATCGAGCATCGCCTCGCGGCCGAGATGCTTTTCCAATGTGCGGATGTAATCGAGCAGCTCGACCGGCCGGCTCGCGCCGATATTGAACAGGCGGTAGGGCGCGTTCGTGCCGCCCTCGCCTCCCTCCGGCGGCAGCGCGATGACCCGCGTCACCGCCTCGACGACATCGTCGACATAGGTGAAGTCGCGCACCATACGGCCGTGATTGAACACCGGCAGCGGCTCGCCCGCCAGGATGCCGCGGGTGAATTTGAACAGGGCCATGTCGGGTCGGCCCCACGGGCCGTACACGGTGAAAAACCGCAGCCCGGTGCACGGCAGGCCGTATAGGTGCGCATAGCAATGCGCCGCCAGTTCGTTCGACCGCTTGGTCGCGGCGTAGAGCGACAGCGGATGATCGACCGGATTGGTTTCGCTGAACGGCAACTTGTCAAGGCCGCCATAGACCGAACTCGACGAGGCGAAGACGAAATGGCGCACCTGCTGCGCCCGCGCTCCTTCGATGACGTGGGCGAAGCCGACGAGGTTGGCATCGACATAATCGAGCGGGTGCGTCAGCGAATGGCGCACGCCGGCCTGGGCGGCGAGATGGACGATCGAATCGAAACGTTCGGCGGCAAAGAGCTTTTCGCAGCCCGCACGGTCGGCGACATCGAGGCGGACAAAGCGGAAGCCGGGATGGCGACGAAGCTCGGCGAGGCGCGCCTCTTTCAGCCGCACGTCGTAATAGGCGTTGAGATTGTCGATACCGACCACCTGCGCGCCGTCGCGCAGCAGCCGCGCCGCCAGCGAAAACCCGATGAAGCCGGCCGCCCCGGTAACCAGAATGTCCATCGCCCTTTCCCGCAGTCAGCACCGAGCCGACCGTGACCAAGGCGGAATGAAAAAGCAATCGCCGGGTAGAGGCCTCGCCGCCGCCGCGCCAGATTGGCACTATAGAGAGGTGATGGAGAGTGCGATGTGGGATCTCGAGCGGTGCTGGACGGCGGTGGCGAGCCGCGACCCGCGGGCGCAGGGCGCCTTCGTCTATGCCGTGCGCACGACCGGCATCTATTGCCGGCCCGGCTGCGCGTCGCGACCGCCGCGGCGCGACAATGTCAGCTTCTATGACGGCCCGGCGGCGGCCGAGGCGGCGGGGTTCCGCCCGTGCAAGCGCTGCCGGCCGCAGGACGCCTCGGGCGGCGAGCGGCATGTCGCGGCGATCGAACGCGCCTGCGCGCTGATCCGCTCGCGCGAGACGTTGCCGAGCCTCGCTGAGCTGGCCCAGGCGGCCGGCATCAGCCGCTTTCATTTTCACCGTGTGTTCAAGCAGATCACCGGCGCGACGCCGCGCCAATGGGGCGAGGCGCACCGGCTCGGCCGCTTCGCGGCGCGGCTCGACGGCGGCGAACCGGTGGCCGCGGCGGCTTACGCCGCCGGGTTCGGCGCCAGCTCGCGCGCCTATGAGGCGGCGGGCGGCCTCGGCA
>DATEKP010000222.1:0-3663 GCA_035277405.1 Allostellaceae bacterium
TCGTCCGGCCGGTAGCGGCTCGGATCGTCGCTCGTCGAATGCGGCCCGGCGCGGTAGGTGAACAGTTCGATCAGCGTCGCGCCCAAATTGGCGCGCGCCCGCTCGGCGGCCCAGCGCGTCGCGGCGTAGATCGCGAGGAAATCGTTGCCGTCGACCCTGAGGCAGGCCAGCCCGAAACCGATCGCCCGCGCCGCGAAGGTCGCGACCTCGCCGCCCGCCACCTCCTGGTGTGAGGAAATCGCCCACTGGTTGTTGACGACGTTAAGCACGACCGGGGCGCGGTAGACCGCCGCGAAAGTCAGCGCGTGATGGAAGTCGGGCTCGGCCGTCGATCCCTCGCCGATCCAGCTGACCGCGATGCGGCGGTCCTTCTTGTAGGCCGAGGCCATCGCCCAGCCGACCGCCTGCGGAAACTGGCAGCCGAGATTGCCGGCGAGCGAGAAGAACGCAGCGTCGCGCGCCGAATAGAGCACCGGCAGTTGGCGGCCCTTCAGCCGGTCCTTGGCGTTCGAGTAGCACTGGCACATCATGTCGACGAGCGGCCAGCCGCGCGCGATCAGCAGGCTCTGCTGGCGGTAATAGGGAAACGCCATGTCGTCGGGCTGGAGCGCGAAGGCCTGGGCGACGCCGATCGCCTCCTCGCCGGTGCATTTCATGTAGAACGTGATCTTGCCCTGGCGCTGCGCCCGGAACATCCGGTCGTCATAGGCGCGGGTCAGCATCATGGTCCGGAGACCGCGCCGCAATGTCTCGGGATCGAGCTTGGGGTCCCAGGCGCCGACCGCGGCGCCCTCGTCGTCGAGCACGCGGATCAGGTGGTAGGCAAGCGGGTGCGTCTCCTGCGCCGGCACGTCGGGCGGCGGGCGCTCGGTGACGCCGGCCGCGTAGCGCCGCACATAGCCGAAATCGGGGCGCTCGCCCGGCGCCGGATGGTGCGGCGGCATGTGGAGCGCGAGGCTCGGCGCGGCGGCTTCCGGCGTGGCGGCGGCCGGACGGTCTTGCCGAGCCGCGATAGGGTCATCCATCAGCAACCATCGCGATAAGGGAGGGGCGTTGGACGGCGGCGCAGTTTACACGTTTGCTGCCCCGAATGGTTCCCGATGGCGCTACGGCATCATTCTTCATCTCCAATCATATCTCGTCACCCCCGCGAACGCGGGGGTCCAGGGCGGCCGCTCGTCGCTTACCCCGGATTCCCGCTTTCGCGGGAACGACAACCCGATCAGTTCGAATGATACTTTCGCCGGCCGGGGCGAGCGGCGGAAAACCGGCATACCAGTCCGAATGGTCGCCGTCGTGGTTGGCCATGCCCGGTTTGGTCAGCAGCCCGCGCGGCGGCACGAAGCTGTAGATGCGGCGGCGCGGCCGCTCGCGCCAGCCGATGTTGAACGCGGCGAGCTTTGGGAAGAACTGCAACTCGCTGTAGGGCAAGTGATCGTGGATCCACCACGCCAGCGCCTGCCATGGCGCGCCTTTGGCGTAGCGGTCGGCGAACCACGGCACGACGACCGAGGCCATCGCCCCGATGCAGTCCTCGTCGTCGCGGCGGTCCCAGATATGGCGGGCGCGGTTGCGCTCGTTCGAGCCGCAATTCTGGTAATGCGCGTTGCCGTAGGCGTTGACCGCCGGCGAGCGGTAGGCCGAGCGCACCGCGATGCGCCCGAACGTCGCCTGCAACGGCTCGAGCAATTCCTCGCACAGCCGCCGCCCGGCGAGGATCGCGAGGTCGGGATCGCCCGGCAGGTTGACGATGCCGTGCACGTTGGCGATCTCGCTGTACAGAAAATCGCGCATGTAGAACGACGACGACAGCCGCACCCGGCCGAGCGCCTCGGCACTGCGCACGCTCTTGGGGGCTCTCAAGAGCAAAGCCTCGAGGTGACGGACATTGCGTTTCCGCGGCAGGGGTTCACCCCCGCAACATAGCAAATCGCGTGCGGCGATAGGTCGGCCGGAGCGAATTGCGCCGCCGGCGGGGATGCGGCGGCCGTCCGGGGCGAATGATGTGCAGTCTTCGCGGATATGATAAGAGCAGCCATGACTAAGGATCGGCTCAAGGCGGTTTTCGATCGCGTTTCGACCTGGCCGGAGGAGCGGCAGGCGGAACTCGCCGAGCTCGCGTTGCAGATCGAGGCCGAGATGTCCGACGGCGCCTACCAGGCTTCGCCCGAGGAACTCGAAGCCATCGACGAGGCGCTCGCCGGTGAGCGCGCCGGCCAGGATGAGATCGATACGGCGTTTGCCGCCTTCCGGCGGACATGAACGTCGAGTACGCCCGGCGCGCCGTTTCCGATATCCGCACGATCGCCGCCTATTACGCGCGCTCCGACAACCCACAGTTGTGCGAGCGCGTCGCGTCGCGCATTCGCGACGTGGTGGCGCGGATCTCGCGCCGGCCGGAGAGCGGCAGGCCGGTGGCGGCGCGGCCCGGGGTGCGCGTCGTGCCGCTGATCCGCTACCCGTTTAACCTGTTCTATCTGGTCGGCGACCACGGCGTCCGCGTCCTGCACATCCGGCACACCGCACGCCGCCCCTGGACCGGCGGGTGAGGCTGATGACGTTGGTAGCCCGCATCAGTGAAGAGCGGTACGTCTCACGGTTCCTCCCCCGTTCACGGGGGAGGTGGCGAGCGCAGCGAGCCGGAGGGGGCGCGCCCCGGCAAATGCCCCCTCCACCATGCTTCGCATGGTCCCCCTCCCCCGCAGGCGGGGGAGGAGCCGAATAGCAAAGAGCCTCGCGCTCCGGCAATCCTGGGTATTCGCTCCGCCCCCGCATCCCGCATGCGGGGAGGAGCCGGCGCTAACCGCGCCAGCCCTTGTTGCCGCGACCGCCGACGAAGCCGGCGCGCACCCGCTGCTGCAAGAGGGCCGGCGGGCGGAAGCGCTCGCCATAGGCCTCGTGCAGGATTTCCGAAACCTGCAGCGCCAGCTTCGAGCTGACCGCGTCGAGCAGTTCGAACGGCCCCATCGGGTGGCCGAGGCCGAGCTTGCAGGCGGTGTCGATGTCCTCCGGCGTCGCCACGCCGTCCTCGACGAGGCGCACCGCCTCGTTGAGGAATATCAGGAACATGCGGTTGACCGCGAAACCGGCGACATCCTTGATGCGGATCGGCACCTTTCCGATCTCGCGCATCAGCCGCATAGCTGCCTCGACCGTGTCGGGCGCCGTCTCGAAGGCCGGGATCACCTCAACCAGCTTCATGCGGGAGGCCGGCGAGAAATAATGCGTGCCGATGAACAAGGGCCGGCGCGCCTCGCCGACATAGGAGGCCAGGGTCGAGATCGGGATCGTCGAGGTGTTGCTGGCGAAATTGCACGCTGGCGCGCAGACGCGGTCGAGCGCGCGGTAGATCTCGGCCTTGACCGCTTCGTCCTCGAACACGGCCTCGGTGATGAAATCGCGGTCGGCGAACCGGTCGAGCGCGGTCGTCGTGCGGATGCGCGCCAGTGCCGGCTCCCGGTCTTCCTCGCTGAAGAAGCCGCGGGGAATACCCCGGTCGACAATTCCCGCGAGCCGCGCGGTCGCCGCCGCCAGCAACTCGTCCGAACGGTCGGACAACAGCACGTCGTGGCCGGCGAGGGCGAAGTTGAGCGCAATCTCCGCCCCCATCAGCCCGGCGCCGACGACGCCGATCTTCTCGTTCATCGCCACCCTCCGTCTAGA
>DATEKP010000223.1:0-2562 GCA_035277405.1 Allostellaceae bacterium
CTGCTCGACCACCATCGGTACCAGATTATTCATGTAAGTCTCGGGCATCGCACTCTCCTTCGATCCTGCGCCCCAGCGCCGGTTCACTGCGGCGTCACGGCTGCCTCTGCGGCCTCCTCGGCTTCGGCGCCGGCGATCAACTCCTGCGGGGTCACCTTGCGCTCGCCGGGCTTGGCCAGCTCGACGATGAAATCGACGACCTTTTCCTCGTAGATCGGCGCGCGCAGATGGTTCAGCGCATCCGGGTTCTTGCGGTAGTAATCGATGACCTGGCGTTCGTAGCCGGGATGACGGCGCGCCTCCTGCACCAGCGCCTGATTCACCTCTTCCTGGCTGACGCTTATATTGTTGTTGCGGCCGACCTCGGCAAGCAGCAGGCCGAGCCGCACCCGCCGCTCGGCGATGCGGCGGAAATCAGCCTGGGCCTTTTCGTCGGCTTCGTCGGCTGCGGCGGCCGGTTCGCTGTCCGACGCGCCTTCGAGGGCGGTCTCTTCCGGCGCAACGACCGCGGCGGCATCGAGCGGTTCGGCCGCCGAGCCGGGATGGGGGATCGCGTGATGTGACGCCGGCTCACGCTCCGGCGACTCCGGCTTGTCGGCCTCGGCGCCCTGCGGCGCCCGCTCGCCGACGCCCTCCAGCGCGGTCTCCTCCGGCGCGATCACCGCCGCCGCATCAAGCGGCCCCTCGGCCGCTGCCGGCGATGCCGCACCCCCGTCCGCTTGCGCCGCGGCGACCCGCTTGCGCATCTCGCGCTCAGCCTCGTATTGGCCCCAGATCGAATTGAACTCGATCTCCACCATGCCGGGCGGCACCGGGAAATCGTAGCGTTCGGCCAGCTTGTCGAGCAGCGCCCGCTTCAGCCGCTGGCGCGCGACACCTGCGTAGTCGCGCTGCATGCGCTCGCGGACCTCCTGGCGCAGCTCGGCGAGGTTTTCGAGGCCGACCGCCTCGGCCAGCGCGTCGTCGACGACCGCCGGCCGGCGCTCGCGCACCTCCTTGACCGCGACTTCGAACACGCCCTCTTTGCCGGCGAAGTCGGCGGCACCGTAATCCCTGGGGAAGGTGATCTGCACCTGCCGGGTCTCGCCGGCGGCGGCGCCGAGCAGCTGATCGCTGAACCCCGGCATCAGCCCTTCGGCGCCCAACTCGATCTCACGACCTTCGGCGCGGCTGCCCGGGATCTCGGCGTCGCCGACGCGCCCCACGACATCGGCGACGACAATGTCGCCCAACGCAGCAGGCCTCTCGACCGGTTCAGCCTTGCGCTGCGACTCGGCGATGCGCTCGACCGCCTTGTCGATATCCTCCTCCGGCACGTCGGCGACCAGCTTTTCGAGGCCGAGCGCGGCGAAATCGGGCTCCGGCATGTCGGGAAGCAGTTCCAGCGACATCGTGTATTCGAGGTCGGCACCCTCCGCCGCCGCGACGATCTCGACCCGCGGCGCCATCGCCGGGCGCAGCTTGTGCTCGCTGATCGCCTTGGCCGAGCTGTCCTGCACGGCGCTTTCCAGCACCTCTCCGCGCACCGCCGCGCCGAAGCGCTTGCGCAACAGCGGCAGCGGCACCTTGCCGGGGCGAAAGCCGGGGATGCGCACGGCACGGCCCAGCTCGTCGAGGCGACGGGCGACCTCGCTCTCGAGGTCGCCCGCCGGCACGGTGATCTTGAACTCGCGCTTCAGCCCTTCGGCGCTGGTCTCGGTCACGGTCATCGCAGAATGCTCACATCCTTCTTGTCAGGTCGCCTCGTCGGGACGACGCCGTGGTGCGGGCGGGGGGATTTGAACCCCCACGATTTTCATCGCTGGATCCTAAGTCCAGTGCGTCTGCCAGTTCCGCCACGCCCGCCCGGCCGTCAAGAGCGGCGTCATTAACACAGTCGCCTGCCCGAACATAGCGACCCGGATCACGGCGCTTTTGTCAGGCCCCGCACGGCGGCGGAGGCGACGACGCGGCCCTCGTCGCGATAGGCCTCGTGGTTGGCCTCGATGTCGCCGAGCCGGTACAGATAATTGACCATGACGCCGGCCGATTGCTGCAGGCCCTTGTCCGACACGTCGCCGAGCCAGTTGAGCCGCTCGACGCGCGCACCGTTTGACAGATGGAAATGGGCCACCGGGTCGAGCGCGCGGCCGGACGGCGCGCGCTCATGCAATAAATAGCGTGCACTGAGCCGCAGCAGCGGGTCGCGCAACGCCGCCGCGGTGCGCGCGTCAGTATGCCAGTCCGGCCGCTCCAGGAGGCGGAGCAGGATGGCAGCGGGGTCGTCCTCGTCGGCGCCGCCGCCGAGCGCCCGCACCGCGCGCGCCTCGCCGGCCAACAGCAGCCCGTCGCGGCCGGCCTCCGCCATCAGCCAAGCCCGCAAGCCGGGCAGCGGCGACAACGTCGCGAAATGCTTGAGGCGCGGCAATTCGCCGGCCAGCGCGTCGGCAACCCGCTTGATCAGAAAATCCCCGAAGCTGATGCCGACGAGGCCCTTCTGACAGTTCGAGATCGAATAGAAGATCGCGGCGTCGGCGGCGTGCGGGTCGCCGACCGGAGCCGCCTCGTCGAGCAGCGCGTGGA
>DATEKP010000224.1:0-4122 GCA_035277405.1 Allostellaceae bacterium
GGGTTGCGCGATGCGATCCGCATGCAGACGTTGATGCGCGAACACGCCCCGCAGACCGAGATTCTGCTGGTCGATGGCGGCGCCTGCGGCGAGCGCTCGACGCTCGGCAAATCGGAGTTCGAAAAGGCCGTTGGTAAATCGCTTGACGTAACCCTGTCGCACGATGCCAAATCAACCGGCGCGGCAGCGAATGCCGGTCAACCGCTGCCGGTGGCTGCGCCCCGCAGCCCGGTAGTGCGCGAGATCGAACAGCTTGTTGCCGCCTTCGCCGGCACCGGCGAGACGCAGAAACGCAAGATATTCGGGTTCTCGCGATGGTAACGATGTTCGGACGCAGGACCGAAGGCGGCCTCGACGCGCGTATCGCCGAGCTGTCGGCGCGGCGCGCCAAAGTCGAGACAGGCACGGCGGGCAACGGGGCGGCGGAAAGGGGGCCGGTTCCGGGATCGGCGATCGAGCCGGAATCGACGATCGAAGAGCGCCTGATGATCGCCCGCGAGGAGCTCAGCGCCCGCCTCGGCGCCGAGATACGGCCGGAGCGGCGGGCGCTGTTGAGCCGCGGCGATCTCGCCAAGATTGTCGACGCCGCGGTGCAGGCATATTTCGTGCGGCATTCGATCGACGCCAACCCGCTGGCGCGGCGCGATGTCGTTACCGACGTCATGCAGACGCTGCTGACCCCGACCGCCGCCGATGGCGGCGGACGCAGCAGCCCGCACAAGGCGGCGATCGAGGCCGCCAAGTCCCAGATCCAACCGCTCGTGCTCGAGCATATGGATGTCGCGGCGGCGGCCGAGATGCCGCGCCCGGCCTTCGAGGCGCAGCTGACCGGGTGGGTCAAGGAGCTGCTGGCCGAGACCAAAATCCAGCTCAACTTCACCGAACAGCGCGAGCTCGTCGAGTCGCTGATCGCCGACATGCTCGGCCTCGGCCCGCTCGAACCGTTGATCGCCGACGAGACGATCACCGACATCATGGTCAACGGGCCGAAGCAGATCTACGTCGAGCGGCGCGGCAAACTCGAATTGACCGACGTCGCGTTCCGCGACGACGGGCATCTGATGAACATCTGCACCAAGATCGTCACCCGCATCGGGCGCCGCATCGATGAATCGCGGCCGCTGGTCGATGCGCGCCTGCCCGACGGCAGCCGCGTCAACATCATCATTCCGCCATTGGCGATCGACGGCGCGGCGATCTCGATCCGCAAATTCTCGAAGAAATCGATCACGCTCGACGTGATGTCGGCCAACGGCAGCATCTCGGCGGCGATGGCGACGCTGTTGAAGATCGCCGCGCGCTGCCGGCTCAACATCCTGATCTCCGGCGGCACCGGTTCCGGCAAGACGACGCTGCTCAACGCGTTGTCGCGCATGATCGACAGCGCCGAGCGCACCGTGACGATCGAGGATGCGGCCGAGTTACAGCTGCAACAGCCGCATGTCGTGCGGCTCGAAACGCGCACCGCCAACCTCGAGGGTACCGGCGAGATCTCGATGCGCGATCTGTTGAAGAACGCGCTGCGCATGCGCCCCGACCGCATCATCATCGGCGAGTGCCGCGGCGACGAGGCGCTCGACATGCTGCAGGCGATGAACACCGGCCATGACGGCTCGATGTCGACGATCCACGCCAACAACCCGCGCGAGGCGTTGACCCGGCTCGAAAACATGATCGGCATGGCCGGCATCAACCTGCCGTCGAAGGCGATGCGGACGCAGATCGCCTCGGCCGTGCACCTGATCTGCCAGGTCAATCGCATGCGCGACGGCCAGCGCCGCGTGACGTCGATCACCGAGGTGGTCGGCATGGAAGGCGACATCATCACGACCCAGGACCTCTTTACCTATCAGTTCCAGGGCGAGGGCGCCGACGGCCGGCTGCGCGGCGCTTTCAATTCCAGCGGTATCCGCCCGGTGTTCCTGCCGCGCGCCGAATATTTCGCGCTCGACCGGGCCTTGCTCGAGGTCATCTGATCGATGTTCGCCACGCTCGATCCCGCGACCCTCTCGGTCATCTTCGGGGTGATGAGCGGGCTGTTCATCCTCGTGCTCGTCGCGGCGTTTGCGCCCGGCAACTCGCAGCGCCTGGCGCGGCGGATCGAGCGGGTCAGCGCGCGCGGGCCGCAGCGCGCCGCCCAAAGCGAAGAGGTCCGGTCGCTGACGCGGCGCGAAAGCGCGACCCCCGGCATCGATCGGGTCTTTGCCCAGTTCCTGCCGCGCCGGCGCATGCTGGTCGAGCGCCTCGCCAAGACCGGGTTCGAGATCAGCATCGGCCAGTATCTGTTGGTAACGATCGCCCTGATCCTGATCGTCGCGGCGCTGACCTTCGCTCTCATCGGCATGTCGGTCGTGCCGTCGCTGATGTTCGGGGTGGCGCTCGGCAGTTTTTTGCCGCATTGGGTTGTCGGCTTTATCGGCAAGCGGCGCGTCAGGCGCTTTGTCGGGCTGTTTCCCGAGGCCATCGATCTGATGGTGCGCGCGCTGCGCGCCGGGTTGCCGATCAGCGAGGCGATCGTCAACGCCAGTCAGGAAATCGGCGATCCGGTCGGCACCGAATTCGGCGGCATCGAAGCCGGTATGCGGCTCGGCCGCGATCTCGACAGCCTGCTGTGGGACATCGCCAAGCGCATCGATGTGCCGGAATTCCGGTTCTTCATCATCGCTCTCAGCGTGCAGCGCGAGACCGGCGGCAATCTGGCGGAAACGCTGAACAACCTGTCGGAGGTGCTGCGCCGGCGCCGGGCGATGCGGGCCAAGGTGCGCGCCATGGCGAGCGAGGCGCGCGCCAGCACCGTCATCCTCGGCTCGCTGCCGGTCGCGGTCGCGCTGATCCTCCTGGTGATTTCGCCCGGCTACATCATGCCGCTGTTCACCGACGTGCGCGGCTTGGCGATGGTCGGGTTCGCGTGCGGCATGCTGGTGACCGGCATCGCGATCATGATCCGGATGGGCAAGTTCGAGATCTGAGAGTCGGGCAGCATGAACGTATCGGATTTTCGGCTTGAGGACTGGCTGCCGAAGTGGCTGAGCCCGGACCAGTTCATCGCGATGCTGGCGGCTGCGGCGGTGCTCGTCGCGTTCCTCGCGGTATGGCAGGCCCTGCGCAGCCGCGACCCGTTCGCGCGGCGCTTTTCGCAGATCGTCGAGCGGCGCGATAATCTGCGCCAGGTGGCGCTCGCGACCACCCGGCGCGCCCGCCCCGAGCAGGCGGCCGAGGGCTTTATGCGCGAGGTCGTGACGCGGCTCAACCTGCTGCGCTCGCGGCGCGCGCACGACGCGCGAATGCTGCTGGCGCAGGCCGGGCTGCGCTCGAACGAAGCGATGGTCCGCTACCTGTTTGCGCGGCTCGCGATGCCGTTCGTCTTCGCCGCCGTCGTGCTCGCCGACTCCTATGGCGTGCACCCGCTGGCGATCCCGCCGAACTGGCGGACGATCGCCGCGATCACCGCGGTCGTGCTCGGGTTTTTCGCGCCCGACATCTTTATGAAAAACATGATAAAGAAGCGGCAGCACCAGATGCAGCTGGGGCTGCCGGACGCGCTCGATCTGATGGTGATCTGCGCCGAGGCCGGATTGAGCCTGGACGCGTCGTTGCAGCGCGTGTCGCGCGAACTGGAGCTGAACTGGGCCGAGCTCAGCGAGGAGTTCGGCATCACCGCGGCGGAATTGACCTACCTGCCCGAGCGCCGGCTGGCGTTCGAAAACCTCAATGCCCGCACCAACATGGGCGAGATCCGCGGGGTTGTTAACACGCTGCTGCAGACCGCCAAATTCGGTACGCCGCTGGCCCAGTCGCTGCGCATCCTGGCGGCCGAGTTCCGCGAGGCGCGCATGACGAGGGCGGAGGAAAAGGCGGCGCGGCTACCCGCCATGCTGACCGTGCCGATGATCCTGTTCATCCTGCCGACCCTGTTCTTCGTCTTGCTCGGCCCGGCGGCCTTGAAGGTAATCGACACCTTCTCCAACAAAGGCGGCCAGCACACCACCTCAACCCGCCGCTGACCCTCCGCGCGCGCCGCAACCGCCGGAGAGCACGGCGGCATTTCCGTATGCCCTATGAGCGCCTAGTCTAGTTTTTCTCCCTGCTTGCAGGCGCGCGCGCCTGCGGGCGCTCGCCGTA
>DATEKP010000225.1:0-6376 GCA_035277405.1 Allostellaceae bacterium
CAGCCCTGCACGACCGCCGCGCCCAGCCGCCGCGCCGCCGCGGCGATCGCCGGCGCCGCCTTTTGCGGCTCGGCCTTGCCGTCGCTTGGCGTGTACAGCGCGCCGGCCCATCGTTTCGTCGACCCCGGCAGCAGCCGGGCCACCTCGGCGCCGTCGATCAGATGCGTGTCGAGCTGATATTCACGGGCGTAATCGAGCCATTCGGCGTAGCGCGCCAGATCGTCGTCGCCGGCGCCCAGATACATGATGCCGCAGGCGCGGAAGCCGGTCTCGGCCTCGACCGTCCCGTTCATGCGCTGCCACAGCCGGAGGCTTTCGATGACGAGCGGGATCTCGCGCGGGTCGCGTCCCATCTTGCGGCACCAGCCCCAGTTGCGGCTCGACTGCTCGCCGGCGATGTGGCCCTTCTCTATGAGCGCCACCGAGACGCCCTTCTGCGCCAGATAAAGCGCGGCGCTGGTGCCGATGATGCCGCCGCCGATGATCACGATGTCGGCGCGCGCCGGCGGCCTCTCGTCGCTGGCGACCTGATCGACGCGCGGCGCCATGGGCTCGCTCCCTCGGTTTGGCAGAGCAATCCTACGCGGGAACGGCGGGCTATATCCACCGGCTGTTCGCGGCCCGCGCAATTCCGCCCCGGCGCGGCCGGTTGCCCAAAGCGGAACTGCGCTAATCCTTTAGTCGTTCCTTATTAAAAACAGTGTAGATACAAGGAATGGAGGATCGAATGTCGATCACTAACCGAAATCGCCGGTTTAGCCGGCTTGCCACCGCTGGCGTCGCCGCGATTGGCCTTGCCGCGGTCGCGGTTCCATTGGCACCGGCCAAGGCACAGCTGTATTTCGGCATCGGACCGGGTGGATTTGACGTCGGTATCGGGGCGCCGTCCTATTACAATCCGTATTACCGTCCCTATTACAGGCCGTATTACGGGGGCTATGGCTACGGCTATCCGGGATATTACTGGGGCTGGTAAGCCGACCGAGCCGCCAGGCGGGCTTCGGCCCGCCTGGTTCCGTCGTCCGGATGGACGAACCCGCCGCTGGCGCTTTCTCGTAAGCTCGATTAAACCGGGGCGGATCGCCGGCGCGGCCGGTGTCGCCGTGCCGGAGAGCGGGGATGGGAAGCGCCTTCGACCGCGTGCGGGTGGTCGATTTCACGACGACGATCGCCGGGCCGCATTGCACCCGGCTGTTCGCCGATCTCGGCGCCGAGGTCATCAAGGTCGAGCCGCCCGAGGGCGACATGATGCGCGCGCGCCCGCCATTGCGCGGCGGCGCCAGCACGTCGTTCGGCCAGCTCAATACCGGCAAGCGCAGCCTCGTGCTCGATTTGAAGCGGGAGGCCGGGATTGCCGTTGCGCTGCGACTGATCGAAACGGCCGACGTCGTCGTCGAGAATTTCCGTCCCGGCGTCATGCAGCGGTTCGGCCTCGACTACCCGACGCTCGCCGCGGCAAAGCCGGACCTGATCTATTGTGCGATCTCGGGCTACGGCCAGACCGGGCCATCGGCCGGTCTGCCGGCTTATGCGCCGGTGATCCACGCCGCCTCGGGCTACGATCTCGCCCATCTCGCTTACCAGCAGGACGAGCGGCGGCCCGATTTCTGCGGCATCTACATCGCCGATGTCTTGACCGGGACCTACGCGTTTGGCGCGATCGCGGCGGCGCTCTACGAGCGCCGGCAGACCGGCGAAGGCCGCATGATCGACGTGTCGATGCTCGAAAGCATGCTGAGCCTGACGCTGAGCGAAATACAATTGGCGCAATTCCCCGACGCCTACATCCCGGGGCGGCCGGTGTTCGGACCGATCGCCACCGCCGACGGCTATCTCAACCTGTCGATCGCCAGCGAGCGGACGTTCCAGAACCTGGCGGCGGCATGCGGCCGTGACGACTGGATCGCCGACCCGCGCTTCGCCCGCTACCCCGATCGCCGCGCCAATTGGGGTCAGCTGATCGACGAGCTGGAAGTGTGGTCGAAGGCGCGGAGCAGCGCCGAGGTTCAGGCCGTTTTCGATCGCCACGGCGTGCCGGCCTCGCCTTACCGCACGGTCGCCGAGGCGATGGCCGACCCGCAGCTCGCTCATCGCCGCGCCTTCGCCGAGGTGCGCGACGCCGGCGGCGGCTTTCGCGCGCTGAACCCGCCGTTCCGTTTTTCGAGCGGCCGGGCCGAGAGCGGAGATCGGGTTTCCGCGCTCGGCGAAGACAGCGCCGCAGTGCTGCGCGAGCTTGACTACACGCCCGAAGAGATCGCCGCCCTCGCCGCCGCCGGCGCGACGCGTGTGGATTACGGCACCGTCAGCGCGTCGCCGGTCGCGATCTCCCCGCCATCGGCGACCTCGGCGTAAATCCCCATCAGGTTATGGCCGAAGCCGCGCTGCAGCGCGGCCGGGATGTCGAGGTCGCGTTCGGCCGTGGCGGGATTGACCTGGGTCGCGGCGCAGCGCGTGATCGGCGCCACCGCTCTGAGCCGGGCCCCGCCGAGCGCGAATTCGGCGCCGATCCAGTCGAGCTCGCGCCACGCCGGCGGACCGCTGAAATAGACATTGGCGCGAAAACGCAACGGCGCGACCGGCGCCGCGACGGCCCCTTCGAGCGCGGCGATGCTCGCGAGGTTGATCAACGAGACGTATTGGCCCGTCGTCGCGTTCGGCTTGCGGCGCGCATCGGCAAACGTGTGGCCGGGCGCCTCGACGACGCGCAGCGGGCGCGCGACCTCCGGCCCCAGCAGGTCCGCGACCAAATCGGCGATCCGGCGGCGTCCCTCCGGCTCGTCGAGGGACGCGCGCAGCGCCGGCGCGCCTCCCCGCTCGATGCGCAACTCGCCGCTGGCGGGGTCGAAACGCGCGTCGAGCAGCGCCAGCTTTTCGTCCCGCATCAGCATGACAAAATGGGTTTTCGCCAGCCATTCGGGGCGCTCGGGGTCGAAGCGCGTCGACGGCAGCGCGATCGCGAAACGGCGGTCGTGCGGCAGGCAGGCGCCGGGCGTCAGCGCAACCCGGTCGAGCTTTTCGGCGCTCAGCCCCTTGATCGGATAGCGGTAGAGCGCGGCAATCGTCGCCTGGCCGTCCACCGCGCCATTCCCGCTCATTCGCCCGTCCCTTCTCGCCGCATCGCGCGGTGATATCCGATTGTAGTGTCTCAGTTTCAAACTGGAGAAGCGCCATGCGTGCTTCGAGACGCCCGCTCTGCGGGCTCCTCAGGATGACGATTTTGTTCAATGTCATCCATAACTTCTCGTCATCCTGAGGAGGGTTCCGGCGGAACGTCGGAACCTGTCTCGAAGGCCGCAAAACAACAATGCAGCGGCAACTTAAGAGGTTATCCGATTAGCGCTTTGCGTGCCGCCATCGCGTCGGCGACAATGGCGGCTGCACCGCCGCAACCACGATCCGGCGCCCGATGACCGCCCCGGCTGCCGACGCCGCCCGCCCGATCCGACCCGCGAAGCCGATCGCCTTGGCCTTGCGCCTGCTGAAGGTTGCCGCGGTCACGGTCGGGCTCGGCGGCATCTCGCTCGGGGCCTACAGCGGCGTGTTGATCTGGGATGACAATTTTCACGCGGTCAGGGCCGGGGTCCTCTACCGCTCGGCGCAACCGAGCGGCGCGGATTTGCGGTCGGCGGCGCAGCGGCACGGCATCCGGTCGGTGCTCAACCTGCGCGGCGCCAACCCCGGCTCCGCGTGGTATGACGAGGAGATCGCGGCTTCGCGCGCGCTCGGCCTCGTGCATTACGATTACGCGCTGTCGGCGCGGCGCTTCGTTACCGGCAGGCAGATCGGCGACCTGATCGCGATCCTGCGCGCGGCGCCAAAGCCGCTCCTTATTCACTGCATGTCGGGCGCCGACCGCGCCGGCCTTGTCGCCGCGCTCTACCGCTACGCCGTGATGGGCGTCAGCGCCGCCGACGCCGATCGCGAATTGTCGCTCGTCTACGGCCACTTCCCGTACCTGACGAGCCGCACCGGCGCGATGGACCGGAGCTTCTGGGCCTACGTGCGCGATAGCACCGCCGGACAAGGCGACCACAACGGCCAGGGCTCGCCGCCGCATTGAAACGCGATCTGCTGGGGCGCGGCGGAGGATAGCGGCGAAAGCCGGCCTCCTTTGTCCTCAGGGCGGATCAGCGGCTATGCGGCCTAGGACGCGAGCGTGTATCCGAGCACGTTCATGACGGTTTTGTCTGCCGCGCCGAGTTGCAGCGGTCCGGTGCTCGAAAAAGCGTTGTAGGCATCATTGGTCGGCGACACCGTCCCCGCCCAGTCACCGTAATCGCCCCCGGCCGTCGTGTTGAAGCTCTGCACAGGGTTCGTGCCGTCATACGAGAAATTGGCGGCCTCGCCGCCTTTCAGCGAGCGCCCGCCGGTGTTGGGGTCGTAGCGGAACAGGTCCATGTTGGAATAGGTGTTCGTGACGCCGTTGGACAGAGATGCGCCGAGCAGGGCGATGCGGCCCATCACTTCCGACACCTCGTGCTGCACGACGCTGACGAAATCATATTGTCCGCTCGTCGTGCTCGATGAGGTAGGGCCCCATTTGACGAGGGAACTGTTTGTCGCGAAACCGACCGCACCGTCGGACCCGTCGCTGCCAAGGTTCGCGGGAGCCACGTAGAAGTTAAGGGCCCGCGCATCGGCCGTCGCCAGGTAGTAATTGGCGCCGGTGATCGGGGATGTGGTAGAGGAGTCGAGGCTGTTCACCGCATCTATCTGCTCCTGCGAGGACGCCTCGGCGCTCATATGGCTGTAAAGATCCCCGTAAGATACCGGGTACAGATAACTGAGGCTTTCTCCGAGCGCGCCGAACCCGAGCCTTTGGCCGCCGACCTCGCCGTATCCGACATCGAGCGTGATCGTGATCGGGCTGGCAAAGGTCTTGTAGAAATAGCTGAGCGCGGTTTCGACGGAATTCTGGAACCAGCTTGGCGCGTTGGCCACGCTGCTGTCCCAATTGACGTGAAATTTCAAACCGCTCATGTTCGGCGAATTCCACGGGGTCAGCGTGCCGCCGCCGGAGCCGCCGCCGCCATGACCGCCACCGCCGCCTGGCCGCGAGAATCCGTCGACGCTCGGCGGCCCCGCCTGCGGCGGCGATGCGTTGCCGAAATCCTCGACAAGTACGGTCGGGGCGTCGGGCGACGGCTGGGGAATGCCACCGCTGTCATTGCCGCCGGTCGATGGCGGCGCGCCGCCGCTCGCGAGCGGACGGCCGAGGCCGGCGTAGTAGCGCAGGACCGCGGCGTCGTCATCGGCCGCGACCGAGGTCACGTAATCGGCGAGGCTGCGCGGCCCGGCATCGGCGAGGTCATCCGGCGATCCTCCGGCCGGCGTGTCGTCGGCCGTCCATGCGCTCCAGCCCGGCGCCGCGCCGCCGTTGCCCTGATCGATGCTCATTGCCCCATGCCCCCGTCGCTGCGTCGCAGGCGATCCATTACTAAACAACTTCAGATCACCACACTAACGTCGAAACACCGTCTCGTCAAATCTTGACGGACTTTGGGCCTAGTCTACGTGGTACGTTAACCATAACTTGAGGTTGCTCGCAATCACACCTGCTGTCATTGGGAGGGAGGAGCGCAGCGACGAACCAATCCCGGCAGAGGATCGCGCTGACCCGAACCCGGCGCTACCTTGCCGCAGCGGGCTTTTCGGCCGCGCGGCATCGCGCGACCTCGAGCCGCTCGCCGTCGTCGCCGTTGCCGCTGTGGTCGCTGTAGATCGTGCAGCCTTCGCCGTCGCGGCGGATGCGGAGGACGCGAAAATTGTAGTCCTTCGGGTTGCTGCCGTAGGTCAGCAGGATGCTGTCGCCGACCCCGACGCGCTTCGGCACCGCGACATTGTAGGTCGTGCACGAATTGTAGACGAGCCAGTCGCGGCAGATCGTCAATACGCCCGAACCCGAGGTCGTCACCGCCGCACCGCTCTCCTGCGCGGCGGCCGCGCCCGCCAGCGCCAGCGCGCCGACCGCTGCAATCTTGGCCAATACGCGCATCTCACCCGACACGCGCCACCTTGCGGATGCGGTGGTTGTTGGTGTCGCCGATATAAATCGCTCCGTCGGGGCCGACGACGGCGCCATGCGGCCGGTCGAGGCCGGCCGTGGTGGCCGGCCCGCCATCGCCGTCGCCGCCGCGATGGCCGCCGGCGAAATGGCTGACGATGCCGGTTTCCAGATCGAGACGGCGGATCGCGTGATTTTCGGTATCGACGATCAGCATGGCGCCGTCACGGTCGAGCGCCATCTCCTTCGGCGCGTCGAACACCGCGGCGAGCGCCGGGCCGCCATCGCCACCATAGCCGCGCGCGCCGGTGCCGGCGACCGTCGCGATGATCCCCGTCGCCGGATCGACCGCACGCAGGCTGCTGCCCTGCC
>DATEKP010000226.1:0-2824 GCA_035277405.1 Allostellaceae bacterium
AGCGAGCGCCGCCCGGCCGAGCTCGGGCGCGGCCGTCCGCCCGCCGTCGAACGGCGGCATGGCTCAGCCGGCCGCCGCGGCGCCGTCAACCGAGCCGGCTATTTCGAGGCCTTCGCGTGCGCCCCGCTGCCGAGCTCGGCCCCGGTCGTCGGGTCGATATCGGTGCGCGAGGCGGTGCGCGCCGCGCTCTGCTGCAGGATTTTCGCATCGGCGCGCGATAGCTTGACCTCGGCGCCGCCATCGCCGCCATCGACCGCAGCCTGCCGGTCGCGCTCGTCGACCCGTTGCCATGCCGGCGCGACGTTCCACGGCCCCTGCATGTCGCCCTCGCCCTGCGACATGTTGAAATAGGTGCTGGTGAATTGCGGCTGCCCCGGCAGTTTGCCCGGCGGGAAATTCGGCTCGATCGCGTAGAGTGCCTTCTCGAACGATTTCTGGTGGGCGATCTCGCGCGTCATCAGAAAGCCGAGCGCTTCCTTGACGCCCGGGTCGTCGGTGACGTTGACCAGCCGCTCGTAGATGATCTTGGCGCGCGCCTCGGCGGCGATGTTGGAGCGCAGGTCCGCGGTCGGCTCGCCGATCGTATCGACATAGGCGGCGGTCCACGGCGAGCCGCCCGAGTTGATCAGCGCCGCGCCGGCGCCGTAGAGCAGCGACAGGCAGTGGCTCTCGCCGCCCTTGGTAATCTCGGCGAGCAGTTCGCCGTCGGCGGCGCCTTCGGCGAGCTTGCCTTTGACGCCCTTGTTGAGCATCACGATCATGCTGCCGATGACTTCGAGGTGGCTCAGTTCCTCGGTCGCGATGTCGAGCAGCATGTCCTTGCGGCCGGCGTCGGTCTCGGCCAGCGCCTGGGTGAAATAGCGCATCGCCGCGGCGAGCTCGCCCTGCGGCCCGCCGAACTGTTCAAGAAACAGCGAACTCAGCATCGGGTTCGGCTCCGCGACCCGTACCGTGTACATCAGCCGCTTGTTGTGCATAAACATAAGATCGCCTCGATAAAGGATTGGCCCGAGATTTCCCTTCCCCCCGAACGGCGAAATTTTCGGCAAATCCGCAAAATTCACCTTAGGCTGCACGCCGACTTCGTTTAGGTGTATCCAACGATTTATTGAGGAGTGGAACGGGGCACACCGCATTGCGGCGGACCGGCCGAACCCGCGCGGCCCGCGCCGCTGTCGCGAGCGTGTAGCCGGGCGCGGCGCGCGGCGCTAAGCTGACGCCCCGGCGCCGCGTCTTCGGCGCCCGTAACCGCGCTTGGTGCCGTAGGACCCGATGCGGCTCGTCCTCGCCGTCCTGATGATCGTCCTGGCCGGTGCGGCGCCGTCGCGGGCGGCGGCGATCGCGCTGGTGCTGGCGATCGATGTTTCGGAAAGCGTCTCGTCGGAACGCTACACGCTGCAGCACGAAGGGATCGCCCGCGCCTTCGAGACGCCGCGCCTGATCGACGCGATCGCCGCCGAGCCGGGCGGCATCGAGGCGCTGGTGCTCGAATGGTCCGACCCCGACAAAATCGCGATCACGGTCGGCTGGACCCGCATCTCCGATCGCGAGACCGCGCTTGCCTTCGCCGCCGCGGTGCGCGCGACCAGCCGCACCTCGAACGGGCTGACCGCGATCGGCTCGGCGATGCGCGCCGCCGGCGCCGCCTTCGAGCACATGCCGGAGCCGGCCAACCGTCGCGTCATCGACGTCTCGGGCGACGGCATGGCCAATTTTGGCGAGCCGCCCGCCACCGTGCGCGATGAGCTGGTCGGCCGCGGCATCACGATCAACGGCCTGGCAATCCTGACCGAGGAACCCTGGCTCGACGATTACTACCGCCACAACGTGATCGGCGGCCCGTCGGCCTTCGTGCAGGTCGCCAAGAACTTCGACAGCTTCGCCGAGGCGGTGCTGAGCAAGCTGGTGCTCGAGGTGGCGAGCCTCGACACCGCGATCCCCGACCTGCCTTAGTACCCGCTATCGCTTGAGAGTGAATCGTGGTGAAGATCGAAATGTCCTCCCTCTCCGCCCCAGGGGGCGGAGAGGGTTGGGGTGAGGTGGGGGATTCCAGAGCGCTCGCCAGCGCCCACCTCACCCTCCCAGCGCTGCGCGCCGGGCCCCTCCCTCTCCCCCCTAAAGGGCAGAGAGGGGTTACGCCACTGACCCTACCCGTGTTTGACGCGGTTTCGATCCCGGGTGCTAGCGCCGCCGCCCGCTTCTGAGGACCACAGGAGGCATGATGCAGTACGGCCTGTTCACGATGCCCTCGCATCCGCCGGAGCGCCCGCTCTATGACGGCCATCGCTGGGATTTGCAGACGCTGCGCTGGGCCGACGAGCTGGGGTTTTCCGAAGCCTGGATCGGCGAGCACCACACCGCGCCGTGGGAGCCGCACCCCGCGCCCGACCTGTTGATCGCCCAGTCGCTGATGGAGACGCGGCAGATCCGCCTGGCGCCCGGCGGCTTTCTGCTGCCGTACCACCATCCGGCCGAATTGGCGCACCGCGTCGCGATGCTCGACCACATGGCGCAGGGGCGGCTCAATTTCGGCGTTGCGGCGAGCGGCCTGCCGAGCGATTGGGCGATGTTCAACGTCGACGGCAATGCCGGGCAGCACCGCGAGATGACGCGCGAGGCGCTCGCCATCATGCTCAAATTGTGGACCGCCGAGGAGCCGTTCGACTACGCCGGCAAATACTGGCACGTGACCAAGACCGATCGCATGCTGGAAAGCCTGATCCCGCACATCAAGCCGTTCCAGAAGCCCTACCCGCCGATCGGCGTTGCTGGCGTCAGCCCCGGCTCCGATACCTTGAAACTGGCCGGCGAGCACGGCTTTCTG
>DATEKP010000227.1:0-3999 GCA_035277405.1 Allostellaceae bacterium
GCCGGCGGCCTTCGCCTGGTACTTCTTTAGGAACTCGTCGACGCCGGGGAATTTCAGCGTCGGCGCCGGCTCCCAGAAATCGTAGGTGACGATGCCGTCGAGCTGCGGCCCGAGCTTCTGCTTGAAGGTCGCGTATTGCAGCCCGACCAGGCCGCCGCCGAACAGTTTGGCGTTGGTGCCGATCTCGTTGACCGCGTGCACCATGCCGACCGCGTCGGGCGGGTAGGAGGCGCTGAAGATGACATCGGGGTTGGTCGCGTTGATCGCCCGCATGATCGGCGTGTAGTCGGTCGTCGTCGGCGGGTAGGTCTTGTCGTAGACGATCTGCAGCCCGGCCTTCTTGGCGTTCTTGCGCGCGCCGTCGGAGGCGTTCTTCGGGAATTCGGCGTCGGCCGCGATGATCGCCAGGGTCTTCGGCTTCGGGTTCTGTGCGGCGGCGATCTCGAAGAACGGCTGCGAGAAGGCGGCGCTCGGGTCCGGCCCGCCAGTCGGCGCCATCGAGAAGTATTTCGGGTAGTGGAACTCCTTGTTCACGTCGAGGCCGAACAGTCCGAAGAACGTCATCTTGTGCTGGATCACCACCGGCATCGCCGGCGCCAACAGGTTGGTGCCGTAATCGCCGATCACGATGTCCACTTTGTCGACGTCGAGCAGCTTGGTGAAGATGCCCGGCACGGTCGCCGGGTTCGACTGGTCGTCGTAATAGATCAGCTTGACCGGGCGGCCGAGGATGCCGCCCTTGGCGTTGACCTCGTCGCGCCAGATCTCGATCGCCAACAAGGCCTGCTTGCCGGCGGCGGCGAGACCGCCCGTCAACCCCATGCCGAAGCCGATCTTGATCGGCTCGGCCGCGTTGGCCGACCCAAACGCGAGGCCGCCGGCCAGCAGCCCGGCCGCGAGGACCCCTACAAAGCGCGATGATGCCATTCTCTCCCTCCCTTGTGTTTCTCAAGCACCCTAGAGCATTGTCCATCCAAATTCAGTCGTCATTCCCGCGGAGGCGGGAATCCAGGGGAAGCGAGGCGCGGCCGCCCCTGGACCCCCGCTTTCGCGGGGGTGACGGGGATGTGATCGCGCCCGAGAAGATAAGGCACTAACCCGGGCTGGACTTGATCACTGTCGGAACCGCGGCATGACCTCCTGGCACAACAGGCGGATCGCGTTGACCACCTGCGCGTGCGGAATGAGACCGCCGCAATTCAGTTCGGCGAGGATGCCGTCGAAGCCGATCTCGTCCTGCAATTGCCGCAGCCGCGCCGCGACGCCGTCGGGCGTGCCGACGATGACGTTGTCGCGCAGCACGTCGTCATAGCTCAGATTGCGCAAATATTCGGCGCGGCGCACGAATTCGGGCCGCCCCGAGCGCCGCGCCGACTCGGCGATCAACTCGTATTGCAGCCGGTAGAAATGCTCGACGCTGGGCCGCGCCTCGGCGCGCGCCTGGGCTTCGCTCTCGGCGATGTAGATCGGCGCCGACACGTAGACCGCGCCGCGCCCGGCATGTCCGGCCGCCCGCCAGCCTTCCTGGTAGCTCGCGACCTGCGGCTTCAGATCGCTCCAGGTCGTGTGGCGCACGCTGGCGAACACCGGGTAGCCCTGGCCGCCGATCGCCGGAAAGGTGTCGGGGGTCGAGGCGGCGACGCGGATCGGCGGCAGCCTGTCCTTGTACGGATGCGGCACGCAGGCGGCGTTGTCGAAGCGGTGGTATTTGCCGGCATACGAAAAGCGCGGCTCGCTCCACGCAAGCTTGACGATCTCGAACACCTCGGCGAAGCGCTCGCGGCTCTCGCTGTAGGGCACCTGGTAGGCGTCGTAGGTGCTGACGACGCCGCTGCGCCCGACCCCGAAAATCAGCCGGCCCTGGCTGACCTGGTCGACCGTCGCGGCCTCCTCGGCGAGGCGCAGCGGGTGGCACAACGGCAGCACCTGCACCGCGATGCCGATCTTCATGCGGCTGGTCCGTGCGGCGATGGCGCTGGCGATGGCGAGCGGCGCCGACAGGTAGGTGCGCTCGGGCGCGAAGTGGATTTCCGCCAGCCACATCACGTCGAGGCCCCAGCGCTCGGCGGCGTCGACCTGCGCCATCGCCTCGTCGAACATCTCCGCCTCGCCGCGCCCCGGCATCGACGGAAACTCGTGAAACATGCCGAATTCCATGCGCCCCACACTGGCATCGCCGCTCCGGCGATGCAACCCGCTGCCGGCGCGTGATCCACCACGAACTTTTATCGGCCGGCGCGGTTCGACTAGCATGTTGGATGCAGTCCATCCGCCCGAGCCGTCGGCCCCGGCGCCGCCGCAGGTGCCGCCGGCGCGGACGCCGGGCGCGCAGGGCCTCGCGATTATCGTCGCGGTCGTCATCGTCGCCGCGCTCTATTACGGACGCGAGGTCTTGATGCCGGTGACCCTGGCGGTGCTCTTGAGCTTCGTGCTGAGCCCGTTGGTCGAGCTGCTGCGGCGGGTCTGGCTCGGCCGCATCCTGTCGGTGGCGCTGGCGGTGGTCCTGGCGCTCGCCATCATCCTCGGTCTCGGCACCGCGATCGGCACGCAGGTCGCACAGCTTGCGAAAAACGTGCCGCAATACCAGACGACGATCGAGCGCAAGATCGCGACCTTGCGCGACGTCACCGTCAAGAAATTGTCGGATACGATCCAAAGCGTCAGCCACGAGTTCGCGCCCGCCCAAAAGCCGGCCGAAACGGCGCCGGCCGCGGCCGGCGGCGGGATGCAAACACAAGAGCAGAAGCCGGTGCCCGTCGTCGTGACTGAGCCCGGCCTCTCGGCCTTGCAGATCGGCGAGAAGGTGCTGACGCCGATCCTCAACCCATTGGCGACGACCGGCATCATCCTCGTCGTGACGATCTTCACCTTGCTGCAGAAGGAAGACCTGCGCGACCGCGCGATCCGCCTGTTCGGATCGTCCGATCTGGAGCGCACGACGGTCGCGCTCGACGACGCGGCGCGGCGGCTCAGCCGCTATTTCCTGACGCAGCTCGGCATGAACACCGGCTTCGGCGTCATCGTCGCGGTCGGGCTGTATTTCATCGGCGTGCCGAACCCGGTGCTGTGGGGCGTGCTCGGCGCCTTGTTGCGCTTCATCCCGTATATCGGCTCATGGATCGCGGCGCTCTTGCCGATCGCGTTGGCGGCGGCGGTCGCGCCCGGCTGGTCGATGGCGATCTGGACGGCGGCGCTCTACATCGTCACCGAGGTGACGCTCGGGCAGGCCGTCGAGCCTCTGGTCTACGGCCACACTACCGGCCTGTCGCCGATCGCGGTCATCATCGCGGCGATCTTCTGGACCTGGGTATGGGGGCCGATCGGGCTGATCATCTCGACGCCGCTGACCTTGTGCCTCGTCCTGCTCGGCCGCTATGTCGAGCATCTCGAATTTCTCGACGTGCTGCTCGGCGACCGGCCGGCATTGACCCCGGTCGAGAGCTTCTATCAGCGCCTCCTCGCCGGCGATCCCGACGCGGTCGAGGAGCAGGCGGAGCGCCATCTAAACGACCTTCCGCTGTCGTCGTACTACGACGAGGTGGCGCTGAAGGGATTGCAGCTCGCGGCGATCGATGTCGCCCGAGGCGCGCTGAACGCGTCGAAAGTCGACACCTTGAAGGAGGCGATCAAGGAGCTGGTGGCCGAACTCGACGCCTATGAGGACGACGAGCCGACCGAGGCCGAGGAGCGCCAGACCGTCGCAGGGCCGACCGCCGACCAGAAGGGGCTACCGAAAGCCTCGCCGCCGGCGGGCGCCGACAGGGGCGATTTGCCGCCCGAGTGGCAGGGCGAGGCGCCGGTGCTGTGCATCGCCGGCCGCGGTCCGCTCGACGAAGCGGCTTCCGCGATGCTGGCGCAATTGCTCGGCAAACACGGGCTTGGCGCGCGCACTGTGCCGCACGATGCCGTGTCGCGCAGCCATATCGCCGGCCTCGACACCGGCGGCGTCGCGATGGTCTGCGTCTCCTATCTCGACATCAGCGGCAACCCGGCGCATCT
>DATEKP010000228.1:0-2581 GCA_035277405.1 Allostellaceae bacterium
CGAGCGCCACGACCGCGACGCCTCCTTCCCGTTCGACGACTATGCCGATCTGCGCAGCGAGCGGCTGCTCGGCCTCTGCGTGCCCGAGCGCTACGGCGGGCTCGGGGCCGATTTCGAAATCTACTGCCTCGTGGCGGAACAACTGGCCCAGGGCAACGCCTCGACGGCGCTGACCTTCAACATGCATTGCCTGACGATGCTGATGATGGGCCGGATCGCCGACGGCATGGCAATGCCGGCCGCCGCGCGCCAGCGCCACGACGCGCTCCGCGCCGCCAGATTCCGCGAGGTCGTGGAGCAGGGCGCCTTCTACGGACAGCCCCACAGCGAGCCGGTCGAGCAGGGCGAGACCGATACCAAGCTCAGCGTCGGCGGCCGGCGCTTCGGCACGACGGCGCAGAAGGTGGATGGCGGCTACGTCGTCAACGGGCGCAAGTTCTTCGTCTCGCTGGCGGGCTGCGCTCCGTATTTCGCCACCCCGGCGATCCGGCTCGGCGACGAGCCGTGGATCGAGCGCACCCTCTATCTGCAGATTCCCAAGGACGCGCCCGGCGTCTCCTTCCCCGGCGAGTGGGACCCGATGGGGATGCGCGCCACGGTCAGCCGCGACATGGTGCTGGAGAACGTGTTCGTCCCCGACGATGCGGAGGTGCTGCCGCCCGGGCTGTTCGGCGCGATGTACAACGCCTTCCCGCACCTCTTCCTGAGCTTTTCGGCGACCTTTCTCGGGGTCATGCAGGCGGCCTATGACGGCGCCGTCGCATATCTGACCGGCCGCATGCCCGGCGCCCCTGCCCTGCATACCGAAATCGCGGCGAAGGGTCCGGCCGTCGCGGAGATGCTGTTCGCGGTCGAGGCGGCCCGCGCGCTCTACTACCGCGCGATCTCCGAGGCCGCGGTCGATCCGCCGCCGGAGGCGGTGCAGCGCGCCCGGGCGGCGCACGTCACGGTGCAGCGCGCCGTCGTCGCGGTGACCCAGGAGGCGATCCGCGTCTGCGGCGGGCGGGCCTTTCTCAAACGCTACCCGCTCGAACGCCACGCGCGCGACGCGCGCGCTGCCGCGCTGATGCGCCCGTGGACCGAGGAACTCGCAACCCAGCAAGCCTGGCAGACCGCGCTCGGCGTCGGCGGGCAAGAGGGCGGCGGCGCGGCGGTGTGATCGCTATGTTCGCCGGCGGCGCATCTGGTCTAAGCTGAGCAAAAGCTTCGCTGGAGGGATGGGCCATGGCGGTACGGGTCGGGATCAACGGGTTCGGCCGGATCGGCCGGCTGGTCATGCGGGCGGCGCTGGAGCATCCGGAAAAGCAGCTCGAGGTCGTCGCGGTCAACGATTTGGGGCCGGTCGCGACCAACGCGCATCTCCTCAAATACGACAGCGTGCATGGCCGCTATCCCGGCGAGGTGACCTCGGGCGAGGATTGGCTCGACGCCGGGCAGGGCAAGGTCCGCGTCACGGCCGAGCGCGATCCGGCGAAACTGCCTTGGAAGGAGCTCAACGTCGATGTCGCGCTCGAATGCACCGGCATCTTCACCAAGCGCGAGGCGGCGGGGAAGCATCTCGAAGCCGGCGCCAGGAAGGTCATCATCTCGGCGCCGGCGGACGGCGCCGATTTCACGGTCGTCATGGGGGTCAACCACGAGGAGCTGAATGGCGGGCACCAGGTCATCTCGAACGGCTCGTGCACGACCAATTGTCTGGCGCCGGTCGCCTACGTGCTGAACCAGGGGATCGGCATCGAGCGCGGCTTCATGACGACGATCCACTCCTATACCGGCGACCAGAGCCTGCAGGACACGTTGCACAGCGATTTGCGGCGGGCGCGCGCCGCGGCGCTCTCGATGATCCCGACCTCGACCGGGGCGGCGCGGGCGATCGGCCTCGTTTTGCCGGCGCTCAAAGGCAAGCTCGACGGCACCGCGATCCGCGTCCCGACCGCCAACGTGTCCCTCATTGACCTGACCTTCGACGCCGCGCGCGACACCACGCCCGACGAAGTCAACACGCTGATGGAGGAGGCGGCGAAGTCGAACCGTCTCAAGGGCATCGTCGGCATCAACAAGGCGCCGACCGTGTCGGTCGATTTCAACCACGATCCGCACAGTTCTACGTTCGACGTGACCCAGACCCAGGTGCTCGACAAGCGCTTCGTGCGCGTCCTCTCGTGGTACGACAACGAATGGGGCTTCTCGAACCGCATGGTCGAAGTCGCCGCCTATTTCGGCGGCATGGCGTAGGGTGTGCTCCTCCCCCGCATGCGGGGGAGGTGGTGCGCGCAGCGCGACGGAGGGGGCGCTTCGCCCGGCATAATGCCCCCTCCACCATGCTTCGCATGGTCCCCCTCCCCCGCCAGCGGGGGAGGAACCAGAAGCGCGCCGCTAAGAGTTGGCGCGGCGCACGGCGCAGGCGGCGGCGGTCGAGCCGAGCGCGATCGTGACGAAGGCGGCGCGCCAGCCGGCGGCGCTCGCGGCGCCGCCGAACCAATCGACCGCAATCCCGACCGCCACCGGGCCGAGAAAGCCGGTCGCGTAGCCGGCCAGCGCGTAGAGCGAGAGCGCGGCGCCGCGTCGTTCCGGGTCGGCG
>DATEKP010000229.1:0-8195 GCA_035277405.1 Allostellaceae bacterium
TCGACAGCGGGCAATTATCGGGTGCCGTGCTCGACGTCTTTCGCGAGGAACCGCTGCCAGCCGATCACCCGTTCTGGCGGCACCCGCGCATCATTGTGACGCCGCATATCGCGGCCGAGACGCACGCGCCGACCGCGGTGCCGATCATCCGCGATGCGATCCGCCGCTTCGCCGCCGGCCTGCCGGTCGAAAATATCGTCGACCTGCAGCGCGGCTATTGATCGGTGCGCAGATCGACAATCAGGTCGCGCAGGATTGCCTCGTCGCCGGCACTGGCGAGCGGGATCGAGAATTCGAGGGCCGTCGCGATGCCCGCGTAGCGGGCGCGCAGTTTGGCGGCGATCTCGTCGTAGGTGCCGATCACGGCGTAGGCGTCGAGCATCCGGTCATCGACCAGCGCCGGCAGCTCCTCCCAGCGCTGCACCCGCGCATGCGCCTGCAACGCGCGCGCGACCTCGCCGTAGCCCTCGCTGTCGAACGCAGCGGCATAGGCCGGGGTCGAGGCATAGAACGCGACCCGCGCGCGCACGTCGCGGACGCGCTCGGCGAGCGCGGCCTGATCCGGCGCCGTCGCCACCAGCGGCATCGCGCACAGCGCGAAGCCGGTAAGGTCGCGCCCGGACTTGGCGGCGCCGCGGCGCGCGGCCGGCAGCATCACCTCGCGCATGTAGCGCGGGGTCGCGATCGGGTGCGCGCGGATGCCGTCCGCCACCTCGCCCGCGACCTGGCACATATACGGGTTGACCGCCGCCAGCTCGACCGGGATGCGCGGCTGCTCGAGCGGCGGCGGCGCGAACAGCGGCACCATCAGGCTGAGCTTGTAGTGTACGCCCTGGAAGTCGAGCTTTGTGCCGTTCTGCCAGCAATCCCAGATCGCGCGCAGGGCCAGCACGTATTCGCGCAGCCACGGCCCCGGCGCCGACCAGCGCATCCCGAAGCGCCGCTCGATATGGCCCTTGACCTGCGAGCCGAGGCCCAGCGTGAAGCGCCCGCCCGACAGCCGCTGCAACGTCCAGGCCGAGAGCGCCGTCACGGCCGGGCTGCGCGGGAAGGCGACCGCCACGGCTGTCGCGAGGCCGACCCGCTCGGTCGCCTGCGCCGCCAAAGCCATGACGATATAGGGATCGTCCTTGGTCTCTTCGGTGATGACGCCATCATAGCCGAGCGCCTCGGCCCGCCGCGCGTCCTCGGCGACGGCGCGGATGTCGCGCGGCGCCGCCGCAGCGCGCAAACCCGGATCGAGCCGGCCGAGCGGCAGCAGAGTCTCGATCTTCATGGGCGCTCCTGCCCGCACTCGTTGATTATCAGGGGCAGGTGGACTAACTTGATGACTAAGTCAGGAGTGGCCGCCATGGAAGAGACCGTAACCATTCACGCCGCCAAGACCAACCTGTCGAAGCTGGTCGCGCGCGCCGAGGCCGGCGAGGAGATCGTCATTGCCCGCGGCAGCAAGCCGGTTGCCAAGCTGGTGCCCCTTGCGCCCAAACCCAAGCGCGTATTCGGCGCTTATCGCGGCAAATTCGAGATAGGGCCGGAATTCTTCGAGCCGCTGCCACCGGAAGAACTCGACCCATGGATGCAAGCACCGGATGAGAAATAATTGCGGCTGCTCCTCGATACGCATGCGGTGCTTTGGTGGTTTCTGGGAGATGTGTCCCTATCGGCACCCGCCAGGGGCGCGATAGCAGACCCAGGAAACGACACGTTCGTCAGCGCCGCGTCGGCCTGGGAGATCGCGACAAAATACCGGATCGGAAAGCTGCCCCGAGCCGTGTTTCTGATGGCCGATTTCGCCGCGATGGTCGCAGAACAACGGTTCGGCGAACTGCCGATTTCTATCCGGCACGGTCATCTGGCGGGGAGTCTCCCGGGCATCCATAAGGACCCCTTCGACCGGCTATTGATCGCGCAGGCGATCACGGAC
This sequence comes from Allostellaceae bacterium, assembly GCA_035277405.1. GTDB lineage: Bacteria > Pseudomonadota > Alphaproteobacteria > ATCC43930 > CGMCC-115725 > DATARH01. Next base: position 1,925 of record DATEKP010000229.1, read on the forward strand.
GACATGACGATCGTTTCGAACGAGGCACTGTTTGGCGCCTATGGCGTCGCACGGCTCTGGTAAGGGCGGAGTTTTATCCGAACCGCCCTGCGATGTAGCCGTAGAGGGCGCGCAGACCTTGCGCTTCGGCGCCTTCCGGGCGGCCGGGGCGGGCGCGGGTGTTCCACGCCATGACGTCGAGATGGGCCCACGGGATGCCCGGCTCGACGAATTCCTGCAAATACAGCGCGGCGGTGATCGCGCCGGCGTGCGGCCCGTCGGAAACGTTGTTGAGATCGGCCACCTTGCTGTCGAGTAGCCGGCGATAAGGCCGCCACAGCGGCATCCGCCATAAGGCGTCGTCCTCGGCCGTGCCGGCCGCGAGCAGGCCGGCGGCGAGGCCGTCGTCGTTGCAGAACAGCGCCCCCAGCTCCGGGCCGACCGCGACCCGCGCGGCCCCGGTCAGCGTCGCGGCATCGAGGATCAGCGCCGGCTTCTCGCTCGCGGCTTCGGCCAGCGCGTCGCACAGAATGAGGCGCCCCTCCGCGTCGGTGTTGCCGATTTCGACCGTCAGCCCCTTGCGCGTCCGCACGACATCGAGCGGCCGCATCGCCTCGCCCGATACCGCGTTCTCGACCAGCGGCAACAGCACGCGCAGCCGCACCGGCAGGTTCGCCTGCATGATCGCCCGGCCGAGCCCGAGCATGATCGCGGCGCCGCCCATGTCTTTTTTCATCATCCGCATGCCGGACGCGGGCTTCAGATCGAGGCCGCCGGTGTCGAAGCACACCCCCTTGCCGACCAGCGTCAGTTTCGGTGCGTTCTCGTCGCCCCACACGATATCGACGAGCCGCGGCGCCCGCGTGCTGGCGCGGCCGACCATGTGGATTGTCGGGTAGTTCTCGGCGAGTAGCGCGTCGCCGAGAATGACCCTGTGATAAGCGCCGGACCGCTTTGCGACCTCGATCGCGGCCGCTGCCAATTCGTCCGGCCCCATATCGGAGGCCGGCGTGTTGATCAGGTCGCGCGCCAGGAACACCGCGGCGGCCAGCCGCTCGACCAGCGCGCGGTCGGCCCCTTCGGGCCACACCAGCGCGGCGGGCGTGTCCTTCTTCTCGCGGTAGCGGGTGAAGGCATAGGTGCCGAGCGCCCAGCCGAGCGCGAGACGGCTCGCATCGCCCTCCTCCGAGGCCTGATCCAAGCGATAGGCGCCGGGCGGCAGCGCATCCGGCAAAGAGGCGAGGGACCACATCGCCGCCTCGCCGTCGCCGATCCCGACCAATACCCGCGCCAGCCGGCCGTCGCCATCCGGGATCAGCGCCAACCGGCCCCCTTCGCCGGCAAACCCGATCGCCGCCGCCCAGCCGCGCTCGCGCTCCGGCGCCCGCTCGCGCCACGCCGCAAACCCATCCTTCGAAACCGGCGTGACCGGCACCGCACCCGGCGTCTCGTCGATCAGGGAGAATGCCATCCCGCCACCTCGCGTTTTCGCGCGTGTTATAGGCTCATCACCGTCATGCCGCCATCGACGACGATCGTCTGGCCGGTGATGAAGGCGCCGGCGGGAGAAGCGAGCAGCAGCGCAGCGCCCGCGATGTCTTGCGGGGTGCCGAGGCGGCGCAGCGGCGTCTGACTTTCGCGCAATGCGCGGCGCTCCGGGTCTTCGTAGAGGACGCGCGAGAATTCGGTCGTGATCAGCCCCGGCGCGATGCAGTTGACGCGCAGATTGTGCGGCCCCCATTCGGCTGCGAGGTTGCGGCACAGCGCGTAATCGGCGGCCTTCGTGACGCCGTACATGCCGAGCTTGAGACTGCTCAGCAACCCACCGATCGAGATGATGAAGATGATCGCGCCGTCGCGCCGCGCCTTCATCTCCGGCGCAACCAGGTTCGACAGCCACAGGTTGCTCAGCACATTGTTGGTCATCATGCGCTCGAACACCTGATCGTTGAGGTCTTCGAGCGAGCCGTAATACGGGTTGACCGCGGCGTTGCACACCAGGATGTCGATGCGTCCCCATTCCTCCCTCGTGCGAATGACGAGATTTTCAAGCTGTGCTTTGTCGGAGATGCGCGCCGTCACCGCGATCGCCTCGCCGCCCTTGGCGCGGATCGCCGCGACGGCCTCATCGCAGGAATCCTGGTTGCGCGAGGAGATCACGACGCGCGCGCCGGCGGCGGCGAAGCCTTCGGCGATGGCGCGGCCGATGCCGCGCGACGAGCCGGTGACGATCGCGACCTTGCCGGACAGGTCGAACGGGTCCATCGGTTTGGCTTTCTCCATCATTCCGCGCCGCGCGGACGGGCGGGCCGCCCATTTGCCAGTCGGCCTCTAAACAAACCCTTTCAAATGCGCGCCAAATGATGGTTAGCGAAATGCGATCATAGGCCTTCGCGCACGAGCGGATTGCGCAACGTGCCGATGCCGGTGATCTCGATCTCGCAGACATCGCCGTGCTTCAAATTTTGCGGCGCGCCTTCGGTGCCCATCCACACCACGTCGCCCGGATAGAGCGTCAGGTATTGCGACATGCGGGAGAGGAACTTGGCGACGCCGTGGATCATGTGATTGGTGCGGAAATGGTCGGTAACCCGGCCATTGACCTTGACGATCGTCTCCGCCGCGTCGAGGTCGAAATCGGTCTCGATCCACGGCCCCATCGGCTTGAACGTGTCGCTGTTCTTGGCGCGCCACAGCGTGCGGTCGCCGCGCTGCCAGGTGCGCTCGCTCATGTCGTTGCCGATCGTCCAGCCGAAGACGCATGACAGCGCATCTTGTTCCGAGATGTGCTTGACCTGCTTGCCGATCACCGCGACGAGCTCGGCCTCGTACTGAACCAGTTCGCCGGCATCGCGCGGGATCACGATGTTCTCGCCATGCGCGACGAGGGCGTTGTTGGCGCGGTAGCCGATATCGGCATTGGGCGGCAGTTGCGGCTCCTCGCCGCGCTTTTTCGCCATCTCGGTGACGTGTTCGGCATAGTTCAAGCCGGCGGCGTAGAAGGTCTTCGGGATCACCGGCACGAGGAATTTCACGTCGTCAAGCCGGCGCCGGGTCGCGGTGCGCTCGTAGCCCGCGAACGGATCGCCCCTGACCTCGACGACCTCGTTTCCCTCGACGATGCCGTATGCCTTGCGCCCGTCGGCCGCGTATCTGAGCCAGCGCATCGCTTCCTCCCTCGTTTATGCACAGCGATCATAGCCGAGGCGAAGGCGCACCGCCTACTGCCCGCGGCGGGACGGCGGCGCGAGGAACGGCGGCGCGTCGGGCCGGGCGCGGATCGCGTCGGTAAAAAAGCCGGGGCGGTCGCCGGCCGGCGAGTCCGGCGGGACGATGCGGGTCCACTCGCGGCAATCGACCAGCAGCATGCGGGTGCCGGCCGGCGGATCGGGCGCGCTGCACCGACCGGTGGCGGCGAGGCCTGCCGCCTGCGCGGCGATGGCGGCGGCGGAAAACTGCGCGTTGCCCCACACGTTCTGCCAGCGCTCCCAGCGCGTGCCGCCGAGTTCGCGGGTGAAATAGAAGCGCTCGACATGGTCGGCGGTGACCGGGTCGGCGCCGCCGTAATGCTCCGAGATCAGCGTCGTCAATTCCGCCGGCGGCCCCTGGCCGGGCGCGACGCGATAGCGGAATGGCGCAACATGCCAGCGGGTGAAGGCGGCGTTGAACCGGTCCGGGCAATGCTGCTGATGCCCGGCCGTCAGGTCGTTGAGCCGGGCCGTGGTTTCGCCGGCGAGCGGGCCGGGACGCGCCGCATCGAACAGGGCGACGATCCACGAATGCGCGAGCGCCGCCGCATCCACCGCCCCGTGGCAGGAAAGGCCGACAAACAGCTGGAAGCCGGCGCCGCCGTCCTCGGTCGCCGCGATCGCCGCGGTGCCGGGCGACAGCACCGCGATGTCCCCGCCGTCGCTGCCCCGGTCGAAGACGCCGAAGCGCCGCCCCTCGCCCGCGCCGAAATCGAACGAGTGCTCGACCGTCCTGCCGAAGCCGGCGGTTTCGATCGGCACAGAGTCGTGCCGTTGATAGCCCTGTGGCGCGACGGCGCGATCGGCCGGCGAGGGCTGGTCGTGCTTGTGGTAGGGGAGCGGCTCGCCGAGCCGCAGGTCGCGCTCGCCGGCGCAGCGGGAATCGCCGCCGATTGGCGCGACGCCCGGCACCACGGCGCCCGCCGGATCGAGACAGACATCCTGGATCATGAAGTCGCGCAGCGTCGCCGCGTCGGCCGCAACCGGCGGCTCCTCGGCGCGCGCCGCAGCCGCGAACAGCGCCAGCAGCCCGGTCAAAAAATGCGAATAGCGGCCTTGCCTGAACAATTGCGGCCTTTGAAACGGTCATTGCAAGCGAAGCCAAGCAATCTCGCCATGAGCCTATGGAAGATTGCTTCGTCGCCTGCGGCTCCTCGCAATGACGTCCGTTTAGGGCTGACACCGATTACAGCGGAAATTCGAACTCGATGCGGACGCGAAACGTGTTCGGGTCGGTGGCGCCGGTGAGGCCGCGCAGATAGGCCGCGTCGTATCTGATCCCGCCGGCCGCGTTGATGCCCAGTTCGCGAAACCCGACCCGGCCGGCGAACATCGGCCCCAGCCGGTGTTCGGGTTCCTCGCCGTGCTCGCCAAGGCTCAGGATGCCGTAGTACTCGACCCCCGGCTCGAAATGCGGGTCTAGGCGCAGCCGCGATTGCGCCGCGAATAACACGCTCGGCGGGCCGACGCTGGCCGCGCCCAAATCCTTCGTGAACAGCACGTTGACGGTGTGCAGGGTATCGAGGCCGAACAGCGGCACCTCCTTCTGCACCAGCGGCCCGAACGTGATCGAGCGCGGGTCGCCGGTCCGGGCGGTGTGCTCGTATTCGGCGAAGAAGCCGAGATCGGCCCAATATTTCCCCTGCGGCGTCAATTGCAGAAAGCCCTCGAACGCCGCCGCGTCGTAATGAAAGCCGTGGCCGGGATCCGCGGCCAGCTCGCCCTCCACCCCGAGCTTCAGCCAGTCGGTGAAGCCGTACTCGAATTCGCTGACGGCGTTCTTGCTGTCGCCGATCGTGAAATTGTTCTCGAATTCAAGCTCGTGGGTCTCGATGATCGGGCTGCGGATCTTCAGATCGTGCGCCATCGCAGGACCGCTGCCGCCCCCGACAATGGCGATCGCCAACGCTGCGGCGCAGATGAGACGCAGACGCGCATGTTCGGCCGACCGCATCCTCTCCCCGCATGCCGGTTTGCGAATGTTGCTAGAGACCGCCTTGCAGCCGCGTTTCCGGTGCGCGCGCCAATGGACGCGGTCGCGCCGGCCCGCCGCCCACCAGCCGGGTCAGGCTGGCGATGGCGAAGAGCGTCGCCAGGTAGAACACCAGCTGGATGCCGGCCGGCTGCGCGGTGTAGCCGATCAGCGTGTGCAGCACGCGACCGACGAGGCTTTGGTCGGAGAGCACGAACGAGGTGTCCCACAGATCGCTGCCGAGCGCCGGCAGCAGATCGGCCTGCACCAGAAAGGCGGCCGCTTGCGAGGCCATGCCGGCGGCGAGCAGCAGCACCAGCCCGCCCGTCACCGCGAACAGGTGGCGCAGCGGGATGCGCAGCAGGCCAAGATACAACGCCCCGCCGACCGCGACCCCGCCGAGGAGGCCGAGCGCGCCGCCTACCGCCATCGCCGCCGGCCCCTCGCCGCCGGCGGCGGCGATGCCGTAGAGGAACAGCACGACCTCCGACCCCTCGCGCAATACCGCCAGCCCGACGACGCCGGCCAACGCCCATAATGGCCGCGCACCGGCGCGCACCTCGGCGCCGAGCCGGTTGGCCGAGAGCGTCAGCTCGCGGCCGTGGCGGCTCATCCATACGTTGTGCCAGCCGAGCATCGCGACCGCGGCGAGCAGGATCGCGGCGTTGAACAGCTCCTGGCCGATGCCGGCGACGGCCGACGCGATCGCGTCCGCACCGCCCGCCACGACCATCGCGCCGACGATGCCGGTGACGATGCCGCCACCGATCCAGCGTCCCCGTCGGCTCACGCCCTGCGTCGCCGCCAGCACGATGCCGACGATCAGCGCGGCCTCCAACACCTCGCGAAACACGATGATCGCGGTCGGCAGCATGGCTTGACCTATTTGACGACGACAAAGCCGCGCGTGGCGGGGTGGAAATCGTCGAAGAACTCGTAGCGGCCGGGGCCGAGCGGGCCGACATAGACACTGACCGAGCCGCCCGGCGTCACGACCTTCTCGCGATGCAGCGAGGTGCTCTCGAATTCCGCCGGGATCGCCTGCTCGTTGCGCACGACCAACTCGACCTTG
>DATEKP010000230.1:0-4475 GCA_035277405.1 Allostellaceae bacterium
AGCGCGAACAGGCGCAGCGCCAGAAGACCTTGCTCGAGGCGCTCGCCGCCGCCGCCGATTTTTATGAGGCGCAGCTCTGGTCACCGGCCGGTGGGATGGCGCGCGAATATCTGGCGCGGCGCGGCCTCGACGAAGAGACGATGCGCCGGTTTCGCCTCGGCTGGGCCGCGGAGGACCGGCAGGGGCTGCGCCGCGCATTGGGCGGCGAATATCCGGAAGCTCTGCTGCGCGAAGCCGGTCTCGTGCGCGTGCCCGAAGACGGCGGCACTCCCTACGATTATTTCCGTGGCCGGGTGATCTTCCCGATCGGCGATCGGGCGGGCCGCACGATCGCCTTCGGCGGGCGCACCTTGGGCGACCAGCCGCCGAAATACCTCAACTCGCCCGATACGCCGCTGTTCGAGAAGGGCCGGGTGCTCTATGCCTGGGCGGCGGCGCGGGCCAATCTGGCGCGAGCCGTCGATGCCGATGCCGCCGAAATCATCGTCGTCGAAGGTTACATGGACGCGATCGCGCTGCACCGCGCCGGATTTGGGGGCGCGGTGGCGCCGCTCGGCACGGCCTTGACCGAGATGCAATTGCGCGAGTTGTGGCGCCTCGCGCCCGAGCCGGTGCTGTGCTTCGACGGCGACGCGGCGGGCCAGCGCGCCGCGCTGCGCGCTCTCGATCGCGCTCTGTCGCTGCTGCAGCCGGGCCGCAGCCTGCGTTTCGCGACGCTGCCGCCGGGTGACGACCCGGATTCGCTGCTGCGCGGCGGCGGTCGGCCGGCTTTCGCCCGAGTGCTGGCGGCGGCGCGGCCGTTGTCGGACCTGCTGTGGCAGGCCGAGCTTGCGGCCCGCCCGATCGACACGCCGGAACGCCGCGCCGATCTTGAAAAGCGGCTGATGACGCGGGTCGAGTCGATCGCTGATCGCGGGGTGCAGGGCGAATACCGCCGGTTTTTCGGCGAGCGCCTGTTCCGCCTCGGCCGCACCGCCGGCGCGCCGTCGCGGCGCCGCATTCCCGGGCCGCCGCCGCGGCCCGATTTCGCCCCCGATTTCGCGCCGCCGCAGCGGCCCGGCCGGCGCCATCGGCAAGTCCTGCTGGGCATCTTCATCTGTTACCCGGCTTTGATCGAGGAGTGGGTCGAGGAGATCGCCGCGGTCGATATGCCCGAGCCGGAACTTGACAGCCTGCGGCGCGCGCTTCTAGAGATGCCGCACCGAAATCCGGGGCTTGACGCCGCAGCATTGCGGCAACACTTAGCTCTCTGCGGCCACGCAGAGACTCTCGGCACATTGGCGATGACGATCGCAAGACACGCAGGGTTCGCTGCGCGCGGAGGAGACGATCCTGAGGTGATCAGGCACGGCCTGCGGGAAATCCTCCAGCTGCTGCAGACCGGCGGGTCGCGCGATGTGGCCGCCGCCCGTCAGGCGTTCGCGACCGACCCCTCGGCCGAGAATTCGCGCCGGCTGACCGCGCTGAAGGAGCGCGAACTGCTGGACGGCCCGATCGGCGGCAGCGATTCATAGGCCGGGGATGGCCAGCGACTTTACATAGGGTAGGAGGGGATGGCGCTGCGGCCGAGGCCGCGGCGTCCCTCTGGTGGTGCGCGGCAAATCAAGGGATGGCGGCATGGCGAGCAAAGCGGTTACCGCGGCGGACACGGCTGAGACTCGCGAAGATGCAGCCGAAGCGCCGCTTCTCGATACGATCGCCATCGCCATCAAGAAGATGGTGGCGCGCGGCAAGGAGCGCGGCTATCTGACCTATGACGAGCTGAACGCGGCATTGCCGCAGGACCAGGTTACGACCGACCAGCTCGAAGACACGATGACGATGCTGTCGGAGATGGGCATCAACGTCATCGAGAGCGAGGAGAGCGAGGAGCCGGCCGAGGCCGAAGCCGAGGAAGGCGAGGCCGAAGCGCGCGGCAACGTCGATGACGACGAGATCGGCCGCACCGACGATCCGGTGCGCATGTATCTGCGCGAGATGGGCTCGGTCGAGCTGTTGTCGCGCGAGGGCGAGATCGCGATCGCCAAGCGCATCGAGGCCGGCCGCGAAATGATGATCGGCGGCATCTGCGACAGCCCGCTGACCGTGCGCGCGCTGCTGTTGTGGCGCGACGCACTCAACGAAAACAAGATGCTGCTGCGCGACATCGTCGATCTCGACGCGACTTACGGCAGCGCCGTGATCGACGAAGCCGAGGCGGCGATGGCGAAAGTCGCGGCGGAGGTCGAAGGCGACGGCGAGGCCGCCGCGGGCGACGATGCCGGCGGCGAGGCCGAGACGGAGGGCGAGGCGGAGGCCGAGGGCGAAGGTGAGGGCGAGGAGGGCGAGGGCGAGGAAAGCTCGATTTCGCTCGCCGCGATGGAAGCCCAGCTGAAACCGGGCATGCTGGCGCTGCTCGACGCGGTCGCCGATGCGCACCGGAAAATCCAAAAGGTCCGGGAGCAGCGGGTCAACGCGCTGATCAAGGGCAACGAGCTGCCGCGCGCGACCCAGCGCCGTTACGACCGGCTGAAGGACGAGATCGTCGAGCTGTTGCGCAAGGTGCGCTTCAACAACACCCGTCTCGAGCATCTGGTCGAGCAGCTTTACGACCTCAATCGCCGGCTCGTCACCGAGGAGGGCCGGCTGCTGCGGCTGGCCGAAGGCGACGGCATCCGGCGCAGCGAGTTTCTGCAGTACCACCTCGGCGACGAATTGGCGGCCGACTGGCTGGCGCGGGTGGCGGAGCTGCCGGGGCGCGGCTGGGCCCGGCTCGCCGAGCGGCACGCGAACGAGGTCGCCAAACATCGCGCCGCGATCGCGCAGATCGCCGGCGAGGCCAAACTGCCGATCTCCGAGTTCCGCCGCGTCGTGCAGACCGTGCAGCGCGGCGAGCGCGAAGCGAGCCGCGCCAAGAAGGAGATGGTCGAGGCCAATCTGCGGCTCGTCATCTCGATCGCCAAAAAATACACCAACCGCGGCCTGCAATTCCTCGACCTGATCCAGGAAGGCAATATCGGGCTGATGAAGGCGGTCGATAAATTCGAGTACCGCCGCGGCTACAAATTCTCGACTTATGCCACCTGGTGGATCCGCCAGGCGATCACCCGCTCGATCGCCGACCAGGCGCGTACGATCCGCATCCCAGTGCACATGATCGAGACGATCAACAAGCTGGTGCGCACCTCGCGCCAGATGCTGCACGAGATCGGCCGCGAGCCGACCCCGGAGGAACTCGCCGACAAGCTGGCGATGCCTTTGGAAAAGGTGCGCAAGGTTTTGAAGATCGCGAAGGAGCCGATCAGCCTCGAAACCCCGATCGGCGACGAGGAGGATTCGCATCTCGGCGATTTCATCGAGGACAAGAACGCGGTGCTGCCCTTGGATGCGGCGATCCAGGCCAATCTGCGCGAGACGACGACGCGCGTTCTGGCCTCGCTGACCGCGCGCGAGGAGCGCGTCCTGCGCATGCGCTTCGGCATCGGCATGAACACCGACCACACCTTGGAAGAGGTCGGCCAGCAATTCTCGGTGACGCGCGAGCGCATCCGCCAGATCGAGGCCAAGGCGCTGCGAAAGCTCAAGCACCCGAGCCGCTCGCGCAAGCTCCGCAGCTTCCTCGATACCTGACCGCGACCCGCGGGAGAGGCGGACCCCGGCCTGCGCGGGGCCTTTGCACAACCCACTCGGGCACGTTGGATAAGCCTTGTGCGTCCTTCGAGACGGCCGCTTCGCGGCCTCCTCAGGATGACGGTTTTCTTTAATGCTACCAGATGCTTGCCGTCATCCTGAGGAGCGCCCGAAGGGCGCATCTCGAAGGACGCAGAAGGGTCCGACAGCGCCCTCCCGCCTGCGCCGGGCTGTTCCCTACGCGGCGGTTTCGGGCGGGCCTTTCAGCTCGACCGTGTTGCCGTCGGGATCGGTGATGTAGAGCGAGGAGCCGTAGCCCTCGGCGCCGTAGCGGCGCCTGACCTCGCCCGGGTCGATGCCGTGGCGCTTCAGATGCGCGGTCAGCGCCGGCACGTCGATCCGTTCGATGCGCACCGCGAAATGGTCCATGTTGCGGCCTTCGTCCTCGTCCTCGGTGCGCGGCACGAGGTCGATCATCGCGGTTCCGGCGCGCAGCTGCACGAGACCGATCTCGGGAAGACGACGCTCGATCGGACAGCCCAGTACGTCGCCGTAGAAGGCGATCGCGCGGTCGATATCGGCGACGCGCAGCACGACATGGTCGAGGCCCTTGATCCGCAACGACGGATCGCCGAGCGCGGCGGGACGGCTGGCGGGAGATGCATCGTCTGGCATGAGGCTCCTCCTCAATCCCTTTGCTTAATGGGTCGTCGGCGCCGGTGTCCGCTGCCTGTGATGCGCCTCGCGGTAGGCGCGGCGCTCGTCGGCCGTCAACGTTCCGTCATGGTTGGCGTCCATTCGGTCGAAGCGGCGTTCGGCGTTCGCTTTGGCGCGCTCGACATATTCGTCGCGGGTGATGTCGCCGC
>DATEKP010000231.1:0-6230 GCA_035277405.1 Allostellaceae bacterium
ACGAGCGCGGCACGGCGCCGGAGTAGAGCGGGACCGGCGCTGGCTGCTGCGCCCGAGCGACGGCAGGGGCCAGCAGTGCGGCGATGGCGGTCATCATGGCGGCGAGCGCGGCGCGGCGGCGGAACATGCAAGGCTCCGGCAAGGGCTCTCCGAAGGCCCGGCCCTTCGGGCGGCGCGCCTTCTACGAGACCAAAGTGGCATTTGAAAGACGCGGCGCCTTCAAAGATCGGTTTCGGCCTCTTGCCCGGGCTGCACGGTCGCGCGCGTCCAGCCGGACCAGGCGCCGGCCTGCGGGTTGTTCGGGTCGCGGTCATGGCGCCAGCACAAGGTCGCGCCGTTCGGCACCGCGAAGCGTTCGGTCGCATTCTTGCGCATGACCAGCTGCTTCGTGCTGACAAAGCCTTCGCCGCGGCTGTCGCAATCGGCCCGCCGGGTCACGACGATTTCGACGTTGACCCGGTCCCAATAGGGGTCGTTGATGATCAGCGTCGACGTGCCGGCCGGCGCCGACGAACACGCCGCCAGCAGCAGCAGCCCCGGCAATGCCCGGCCGTCGAACCGCCGCATCGCGCCGCCGCTCAGAATGGCCGGTCGCCCTTGATCTGGGTGCGATGCATGACGCGCCGCGTCGCCGCGTCGAAAGCGTCGCGCCGGTGCATGACGCAACGGTTGTCCCACAGGATCAGGTCGCCGGCCTGCCATTGCTGGTACCAGGTGAAGTCGTCCTTCGTGGCGTGCGCCCACAACGCGTCGAGCAGCGCCTCGCTGTCGGCGAGCGGCAGACCGGGAACATAGGCGTTGCGCCTCCGGCCGAGAAACAGTGCCTTACGGCCGGTCACCGGGTGGGTGCGCACGATCGGGTGCTCGGCGCCGATCGTCTGCGAGGGGTCCGGCGCATCGACAAAGCCGCGGCGCAATTCGCCGGCAGCGTTGCGGCTGGCGTCGTGCCGGCACAGCCGCCCGGCGATCGCGCCCCGCAGCTCCGGGTCGAGCGTCTCGTAGGCGCGGTACATGTTGCAGAAGCCGGTGTTGCCGCCGGCGGGCGGCACTTCCAGCGAATAGAGCGCCGAGGCCATCGGCGGCTCCGGGATGTACGACATGTCGGTATGCCACACCGCCTCGTAGGCGCCGAGCTGGCCGATCGGCTGGCCGTTCTCGACGACGTTCGACACCACCATGACGTAGTCGCGACCCTCCGGCGCGTCGTTGGTCGCCGCGATCGGCGCCCAGTCGAGCTCGCCGAACTGCCGGCTGAAGCGCAACAGATCGTCGTCCGACAGCGATTGGCCGCGGAACCGTAGCACCAGATGCTCGCCCCATGCCTGCTTGACCGCGGCGACCGTTTCCGGCGCCAGCGCGCCGGCCAGATCGACGCCGCCGATATCGGCGGCCAGCGCCGCCCCCGTCGGCCGCACCGTTACGTCCTGACGCTCCATCAGCGCTGCCATAAGCCGCCTCCTCCAGCGGAACCAAAATTCCGGCCGAGTTTGCCGCTCCTCGTATGCGCGCGCAAATGGTGCCTCATTCGATAACGCGGTCGGCTCTCATCAGCACCGATTGCGGGACGGTCCAGCCGAGCGCCTTCGCCGCGCGCAGGTTGATGACCAGCTGAAATTCCGTCGGCTGCTCGATCGGCAGATCGGCCGGCTTGGCGCCTTTGAGGATCTTGTCGATGTAGGAGGGCGCCCGCCGCTGCCCCCAGCCTAGTACGGCCCCATAGGACAACAGCCCACCATCTTCCGGAAATTGCGGAAAATCCGCGACGACCGCCAGCCGATGTTCGGTCGCGAGCTCGACGATCTGCTTATGGTGACTGGTAAAGATCGGCTGCACGATCACCGCCTCGACCCCGTCATGCTGCATCGCGGCGAACAGCTTGTCGTCGATGCCCGCGGGGCTGTCGATCGACCGCACCGACAAACCGATTCCGATCTGCGCCGCCGCCTCCCGCGTCTGGCGAATGAAGGTTGCGGCGTTAGGGTCCCGGCTGGACGCGAGAAAGGCGATCGAGCGGAGGCTCGGCCGGATGTCGTGAAGCAGCTGCAGGCGTTTGCCCGCGAGGTCCGGCATCAGCATCGAGAGGCCGGTGATGTTGCCGCCGGGGTGGGACAGGCTCGCAACCAGCCCCGTCGCCAGCGCATCGGCGGTGGCGGCCATCACGATCGGGATCGTCTGCGTCGTCTCCTTGGCGATTTGAATGGCCGGGGTCGCATTGACGACGAGGAGATCGACCGGCTCCTTTACCAGCTTCGCGATGACCTCGCGTGTTCGCGCCCGGTCGCCGTCGGTGAAATAGGATTCGATCTCGATGTTGCGGCCTTCGACATAGCCCAACTTGGCGAGACCCTGGCGCAGCGGGTCGATGTTCCACGAGCGATCCCAACTTACATAAGCGATTTTCCAGACCTTGGCTTCGGCCGCTGCGGCGCCGCCCGACAGAACGGCAATCGCGATCAGCGCCGCAAGCGCCTTCGACATTTTAGCCTCCCCTGTCGGCACCTTCCGTGGATTGCAGCATAGGACACCCGGCCAATCCACCCGCCATAAGGTTAGGTGCCGAACAACTTGACTCATCGGCAAGCCCGGGATTGATCCTGCCAGGACGCGCCGCTACGGTGCCGGCAGCCCATTGCCCGCCGCTGAGGAGACCCGGCCCATGCCCGACGACGCTCGCCATCCGGTCATCGACAAATCCCGCATGCCGAGCCGGCATGTCACGGTCGGCCCGGAGCGGGCGCCGCATCGCGCCTTTCTCTACTCGATGGGGCTGACAGAAGAGCAGATCAACCAGCCGCTGGTCGGCGTCGCCACGACGTGGAACGAGGCGGCGCCGTGCAACATTGCGCTGTCGCGCCAGGCGCAGGCGGCGAAGAAGGGCGTCGCGGCGGCGGCCGGCACGCCGCGCGAATTCACCACGATCACCGTCACCGACGGCATTGCGATGGGCCACGAGGGGATGAAATCCTCTCTCGTCAGCCGCGAGGTCATCGCCGACTCGGTCGAGTTGACGATGCGCGGCCATTGCTACGACGCGCTGGTCGGCCTCGCCGGCTGCGACAAGTCCTTGCCCGGCCTGATGATGGCGATGGTGCGGCTCAATGTCCCGGCCGTCTTCATGTATGGCGGATCGATCCTGCCCGGCCGCTTCAAGGGCAAGGACGTGACGATCGGCAACGTGTTCGAGGCGGTCGGCGAGCACAATGTCGGCAAATTATCCGATGAGGAACTGCACGAGTTGGAATGCGTCGCCTGCCCGTCCTCGGGGTCGTGCGGCGGCCTCTTCACCGCCAACACGATGGCCTGCGTCTCCGAAGCGCTCGGCCTCGCCCTGCCCGGCTCGGCCGGCGCGCCGGCGCCGTACGACTCGCGCGACGCCTATGCCGAAGCCTCGGGCCAGGCCGTCATGGAGCTGTTGCGCCGCAACCTGCGGCCGCGCGATATCGTGACAAGGAAGGCTATCGAGAACGCTGCAATGGTGGTCGCCGCGGCCGGCGGCTCGACCAACGCGGCGCTGCACATCCCGGCGATCGCCAATGAGGCCGGCATCGATTTCGACATCCACGCCTTCGGCGAAGTCGCCAGGCGCACGCCCTACATTGCCAGCATGACGCCGGGCGGCAAATACGTGATGAAAGACCTGCACGACATCGGCGGCGTGCCGGTGATCATGAAGGCGCTGCTCGACGGCGGCTATCTGCACGGCGACTGCGTGACGGTCACCGGCAAGACCGTCGCCGAGAACCTGGCGAACTTCCGTTTCCCGACCGGGCAGGACGTGGTTCGCCCGACAAGCAATCCCTACGCGCCGACCGGCGGCCTCGTCGTGCTGAAGGGCAACCTCGCCCCGCAAGGGGCGATCGTGAAGGTTGCGGGCATGCAGCGGCTGCGCTTCGACGGCACGGCCTTGTGCTTCGACTGCGAGGAGGATGCCTTCGCCGCCGTCGAACAGCGGCGCTACAAGGAAGGCGACGTGATCGTCATCCGCTACGAGGGGCCGAAGGGCGGGCCGGGCATGCGCGAGATGCTGTCCACAACCGCGGCGCTCTACGGCCAGGGTGTCGGCGAGCGGGTGGCGTTGATCACCGACGGCCGCTTCTCCGGCGCGACGCACGGCTTCTGCATCGGCCATGTCGGGCCGGAGGCCGCGGTCGGCGGGCCGATCGCGCTGCTGCGGGACGGCGATAGGATCTCGATCGACGCCGTCACCGGCACGATCGACGTCGCGCTGTCCGACGCCGAACTGGCCGAGCGGCGGCGCGCCTGGACGCCGCGGCGCAACGACTACCAGGCAGGCACGCTGTGGAAATACGCGCAGACCGTCGGCGACGCCGAGAATGGCGCCGTGACCCACCCCGGCGCCCGCGCCGAGACGCACGTCTACGCCGATATTTGAACCTGATATCTGAGCCTGTTTGCATAACGTGAGGGGGTCGTCATGAAGCGCATGATTTCACTCGGTGCGATTGTCGGAGCGGCGGCGCTTGTGTTGTCGGCCTGCGCCCCGCCGCCGCCGGTTCCCCCACCACCGCCGCCGCCGACGCCGCCCCCTGCGGTTTACGCTCCGGCTCCGCCGCCACCCCCACCCCCGCGTGTCGTTTACCGGCGCTGCGCTGTCGGATGGCATTGGGTGGGCCGGCACTACAACCGCTGGGGCCGCGTGGTGCGCGGTCGCTGCGTGCCGAACCTGTAACCTGCCGCGCGGCGTTCGCGCTGCCGCTCCACCGTTTGGGCGTGATTGGCGTGGTTGACGGCGCGGATGCGCCGCCGCATGCTGCCGCGCGCCGGGGATGGAGTCCCCCATTAACCGCCCCTGCGGGCTGATGACTCCTGCCGCGTGAGATTCGTGGCGGAGTCGCTTTGCCCCGTGCTGTCGGGCGCCCGCGAGATCGCTGCCTCACGCCAGATCTGACTTTGCGCCGCCGCCGACCCGCATCGGCCGGCGCGCGGGAGAGGTGGCGGCATGGACAATATCTGGTTTGCTTCGGCGGTGTGGATCGGTCTCGCGCTGTTGTCGTCGATGGCGCAGAACTGGGTGGCGGTATCGATCGCGCTGCTGGAGATCATCGTCGGCGCGATCGCCGGCAATATCGTCGATCTGACGCTGACGCCGTGGATCAACTACCTCGCCGGGGTCGGCGCGATTTTGCTGACGTTCCTGGCCGGCGCCGAGATCGACGTCAACGTGATCCGCCGACACTTCGCCTCGACGATGACGATCGGCGCGGTCGGGTTTTTCGCACCCTATATCGGCGTCTTGTGCTTCGCCCATTTCGTCTCGGGCTGGCCGTGGCCGCAGGCGCAGATCGCCGGCATCGCGCTGTCCACGACCTCGGTCGCGGTCGTCTACGCGGTCATGGTCGAGACCGGCTTCAACCAGACCGAGATCGGCAAGATCATCCTGGCGGCTTGCTTCGTGAACGACCTCGGAACCGTGCTGGCGTTGGGGATCGTTTTTGCCAACTACAACGTCTGGCTGATCGCCTTCGCCGTCGCGACGATCGTCGTGCTGTTGATGCTGCCGCGCGTGACGCCGTGGTTTTTCGCCTGGGTCGGCAACCGCGTCAGCGAGCCGCAGATCAAGCTCGTGCTGCTGCTGCTGTTCTTTCTCGGCGGCATGGCCAATACCGCCAAGAGCGAGGCGGTTTTGCCGGCCTATCTGATCGGCATCGTGCTGGCCCCGGTGTTCTTGAAGGACCGCGAGCTGATGAACCGGGTGCGGGTCATCGCCTTCGCGATCCTGACGCCGTTCTATTTTCTCAAAGCCGGATCGCTGGTGCGGGCCGATGTGATCGTCGGTTCGGCCGGGCTGATCCTCCTCTATCTCGGCGTCAAGATGGTCACCAAGTTCTTCGGCATCCTGCCGCTGACGCGCTGGTTCCGCTTCGAGAAGCGCGAAGGCATGTACACGACGCTGTTGATGTCCACCGGCCTGACCTTCGGCTCGATCTCGGCGCTGTTCGGCCTGACCAACCACATCATCGACGAGCGCCAGTACACAATCCTGCTGACCGCAGTGATCGGCAGCGCCGTGGTGCCGACGATGATCGCCGAGCGCTGGTTTCAGCCGAAGTTCAAATTGCTCGACTCTGAGGCCGAAACCGACGCCGCGATGCGGCAGGAACCTTAGGTAGCCCTCGGGCCTGCTGCTCCTCCCCCGCGACGCGGGGGAGGGGACCATGCGAAGCATGGTGGAGGGGGCATCGATTGCCGGGCGCCGCGCCCCCCCCCGC
>DATEKP010000232.1:0-2883 GCA_035277405.1 Allostellaceae bacterium
CTGCCGGTCGTGAAGATCGCGATCGGCGGCGCCGGTTGCCTCTGCTATCTGCCGACGGTGTTGGCCGAGCAGCTTGGCAATATGACAGCGGCGACTACCAGACGACATTGCAGATGGCGCAGCAGGCCGCCGATTATGCCGGGTTCCAGGCAAGGCGGCAGGAATCCGCCCGCCGCGGCAAATTGCGCGGCATCGGCATCGCCACCTATATCGAGGCCTGCGGCATCGCGCCCTCGGCCGTGGTCGGCTCATTGGGCGCGCGCGCCGGGCTGTTCGAATCGGCGGCGGTGCGCGTCCATCCGACCGGCAGCGTCACGGTGCTGACCGGGAGCCATGCGCACGGCCAGGGGCACGAGACGACGTTTGCGCAGCTGGTCGCCGACGGGCTCGGCGTGCCGATCGAGCAGATCGAGATCGTGCACGGCGACAGCGCCAAAATCCCCTACGGCATGGGCACTTACGGCTCGCGCTCGCTGGCGGTCGGTGGCACAGCGATTATCAAGGCGATGGACAAGATCGTCGCCAAGGGAAGAAAGATCGCCGCCCACCTGCTGGAGGCGTCGGAGGCCGATATCGAGTTCAAGGACGGCAAGTTCACCGTCGCCGGCACCGACCGCTCGAAGAGCCTGGGCGAGATCGCGCTGACCGCCTACGTGCCGCACAATTTCCCGCATGACGAATTGGAGCCGGGCCTCGACGAGACTGCGTTCTACGACCCGAAGAATTTCACGTTTCCGTCGGGCGCGCATATCGCCGAGATCGAGATCGACCCCGATACCGGCCGGATCGACATCGTCAAATTCACCGCGTCGGACGATTTCGGCCGCATCATCAATCCGATGATCGTCGCTGGGCAGGTGCATGGCGGGCTGGCGCAGGGGATCGGCCAGGCGGTGCTCGAAGGCTGCGTCTACGACAAGGCGACCGGGCAATTGCTGACCGGCTCCTACAACGATTACGCGATGCCGCGGGCCGACGATCTGCCGTCCTTCGCGCTGTCGACGCACGCCACCTACTGCACGCACAACCCGCTCGGGGTCAAAGGCTGCGGCGAAGCCGGCGCGATCGGCGCCCCGGCGGCGATCGCCAACGCCATCGTCGATGCGTTGAAACCGCTGGGCGTGCGCCACGTTGAGATGCCGGCGACGCCGGAACGCCTGTGGCGCACGATCCAGCAGCACCAGAAGCGGGCGGCGGCGTAGTAAATGATGGTGGCCATCGCCCTCACCCACCGCTCGCGGTCGCGAGCGGTCCACCCTCTCCCGCATTGCGGGAGAGGGTGCCGAGCCGCGCAGCGGTGAGGCGGGTGAGGGCCTACGACCAACGAAGGTCAGACTACACGCGCTAGGGAGAGGCCCGATGTACGAATTCGATTACCACCGCGCGACGAGCCTCGACGACGCTGCGGGCCGCCTCGGCGACGAGGAGGCCAAGCTGGTCGCCGGCGGCATGACCCTGATCCCGACCCTGAAATTGCGCCTGGCCAAGCCCACGCAATTGATCGACCTCGCGGCGATCCCGCAATTGAAGGGCATCAGCGAGGAGGGCGATGCGGTCGTGATCGGCGCGATGACACGGCACGCCGACGTCAATCGTTCCGATGTCGTCAAGCGCGGGGTCCCGGCCCTGGCGGCGATGGCCGGCATGATCGGCGACCCCGCGGTGCGCAACCGCGGCACGATCGGCGGCTCGATCTCGAACAACGACCCGGCGGCCGACTACCCGGCCGCCCTTGTCGCGCTCAACGCCACCGTCCGCACCAACAAGCGCGAGATCGGCGCCGACCAGTTCTTCACCGGCATGTTCGAGACCGCGTTGCAGCCGGGCGAGATCGTCACCGCCGTCCGCTTCCCGAAAGTGGCGCAGGCAAATTACCAGAAATTCCGCAACCCGGCCTCGCGCTACGCAATCGTCGGCGTGTTCGTGGCAAAGACGCCAGCCGGCGTGCGCGTCGCCGTGACAGGCGCCGGCCCCTGCGTCTTCCGCGTCCCGGAAATGGAGGCGGCTCTTGCCCGCTCGTTTGCGCCAGACGCGATCAAGGACATCCAGATCAAGGATGACGGCCTCAATTCCGACATCCACGCCAGCGCCGAATACCGAGCCCACCTCGTCACCGTCATGGCCCGCCGCGCCGTCGCGGCCTGCGCTTAGGCTCACGCGCTTGCCGCCGGCCCTCATTTCGTCATGGCCGGGCTTGACCCGGCCATCCAGGGGCCGCCGCACGATGCTGTGCCGGCTGGCACGGATGCCCGGCGCAAGGCCGGGCATGACGGATGGAGAGTGATCGCATCGACACGGGCCCGGCACTCGCGCGGCGGCGGATCGGGCTGCTCGGCGGGTCGTTCAACCCGGCGCATGGCGGGCATCTGCATATCAGCCGTGAAGCGTTGAAGCGGCTGGACCTCGACGAGGTGTGGTGGCTCGTCGCGCCGCAGAACCCGCTGAAATCGGCGCGCGGCATGACGGCTTTTTCCGAGCGCCTGAAACAAGCCACGGCGTTAGCCGCCGCCGATCGCCGGATCCGGGTCAGCGACATCGAGGCGCGGATCGGCACGACCTACACGGCCGACACGATCAGGGCGCTGCATCGGCGCTTTCCGAAGGCCCGTTTCGTCTGGTTGATGGGTGGCGACAACCTCGCGCAATTCCCATCTTGGAGGCGGTGGCAGGACATCTTCCGCCTCGTGCCGATCGCCGTGTTCGACCGTCCCGGCACCGCGCCGAGGGCGCTGGCGGGCGCGGCGGCAACCGCCGCGGCTTGTTTCAGCCGCGCGCCAAACGATGCCATGCCGCGCGCCGGCTTTAGCGGGTTCTGCGGCGAGACGAGCCACCACACCTCATCGAGGTCGAGCCGCTTCAACGCCTCGCGGCTGATGTGCAGAT
>DATEKP010000233.1:0-4436 GCA_035277405.1 Allostellaceae bacterium
GATTTCGTCGTCTGTCTCGGCGCCGGCTCGATCACCAACTGGGCCAACGCCCTGCCCGACGAGCTCGCCCGCCTCGACGCGCGGAGCCGGGTGGCATGAATAGCCCGATAGCACCGACAATCTCCCTCTCCCCCACCGGGGGAGAGGGTCGGGGTGAGGGGGCAACCGCAGCACCCCGCCACCCTCACCCACCGCTCGCTGCGCGAGCGGTCCCCCCTCTCCCGCGGTGCGGGATAGGGTTGTGACACGCGCGCTGATCGAGGGGCTGCCGCAGGTGCGCGGGCAACTGACGGCGCAGGCGCCGCTCGGGCCGATGACCTGGTTCCGGGTCGGCGGGCCGGCGGAGGTGCTGTTCTACCCGGCCGACATCGAGGACCTCGCCGCATTTCTGCGGCAATTGCCGTCCGAGGTGCCGGTTACCGTGATCGGCGTCGGCTCCAACCTGTTGGTGCGCGACGGCGGCATCGCCGGCGTCGTCGTTCGGCTCGGGCGCGGCTTTACCGGCGTCGCGATCGACGGTGACGAGGTCACAGCCGGGGCCGGCGCGCTGGACCGCAAAGTCGCGCTGACCGCGGCGCAGGCCGGGATCGCGGGTCTCGAATTCCTGTCCGGCATCCCGGGAACGATTGGCGGCGGTTTCCAGACCAACGCCGGCGCCTACGGCCGCGAGTTCAGGGACGTGCTGATCTCGGCCGACATCATCGACCGCGCCGGAACGCCGCATCGGCTGGAGGCCGCGCAACTCGGGCTGTCGTACCGCCATTCGACCGTCGACCCGGGCTGGATTTTCATCGACGCGCGGTTCCGTGGCCGGGCGGAGGAGCCGGCCGCCGTCACGCGGCGCATTGCCGAAATCAGGGCGGCGCGCGAAGCCTCGCAGCCGATCCGCTCGCGGACCGGCGGTTCGACCTTCGCCAACCCGCCGGGGCACCAGGCGTGGCGGCTGATCGATATGGCCGGCTGCCGCGGCCTCGCCCGCGGCGGCGCGATGGTATCGGAAAAGCACACCAATTTTCTGATCAACACCGGTGCTGCCACGGCGGCCGAGCTCGAAGGCCTTGGCGAGGAGGTGCGCCGCCGCGTCTACGAGCGCTTCGGCGTCTGCCTGGAATGGGAGATCCGCCGGATCGGGCAGGACTTGCCGGCATGTCGAGCCGCAGGCCGAGCGGCATGAAGCTGTGGCCGCACCGCCGGCGCCGCCGGTTGCCTCCCGGTTTGCGCCGTATCGCGTGGCGCAGCGGGATGATCGTGCTGGTCGCCGCTGGGTGCGGCTTCGTCGTTGCCAGCCGCGAGCCGGCCGGACGGGAGATGCTCGCGGCGGCCGGCGAGTGGGGGGTCGCAGCGAGCGCGCGGCTCGGCCTCGTGGTCAGCAACATCGAGGTCGAGGGCCGCGAGACGACGGACGCAGCCACGATAATGGCGGCGCTCGGAGCGAGGCGCGGCACGCCGATCCTCGCGGTCAGTCCCGGCCGGGCGAAGGCGCGCCTCGAAAGCCTGGCCTGGGTGCGCTCGGCGGCGATCGAGCGGCGCTTGCCGGGGACGCTCTACGTGCGTCTCGCCGAGCGGCACCCGCTCGCCTTGTGGCAGCATGACGGCCGGCAGGAGCTGATCGACCGCGAGGGCGAGGTGATCCCGGTCGGCGATCTCGGCCGTTTCGCCAAGCTGCCGCTGGTCGTCGGCGGGGATGCGGCGAAGCACGCCGCCGCGCTGTTGGCGATGCTGGGACGGGAGCCGCCGCTCGCGGCCCGCGTCACGGCCGCGGTGCGGGTCGATGGGCGGCGCTGGAACCTGCGCATCGACAACGCAATCGACGTGCTGCTGCCGGAGGAAGATCCGGCCGCCGCGTGGGCGCATCTGGCGGCGCTCGACCGCAGCGACAACCTGCTGCAGCGCGACATCCGTACAATCGACCTGCGGCTGCCCGATCGGCTGGTGCTGCGGGTCGCGGCGCCGCCGTCGGGCACGACCGCCCCCGGCCAGAGCAAAAAACCGCGCCCCTCGCCGCATCCCGGGGGCAAGAGTACGTGAGCCGCGCCCGCCGTTCCGCGGCCGTTCCATCGGCTGCCGCCTCCGGCGCGGCCGGCGCCAACGGCTCCCGGCCGGGCATGAGCCAACGAGCGCCGCCGGCGCGCTCGCGCGGCAGCACGATCACGGCGATCGACATCGGCACCACGAAGATCTGCTGCTTCATCGCGCGCGCCGCGTCGCGGCCGCGCATCATCGGCATCGGCCACCAGATCGCCCGCGGCGTGCGGGGCGGCGCCATCGTCGATCTCGATGCCGCCGCCCACTCGATCCGTGGCGCCGTGCATGCCGCCGAGGAGATGGCGGGCGAGACGATCGAACGCGCCGTCGTCAATCTGTCTGGCGGCCGCGCCGGCTCACGCATCGTCAAGGCGGAAATCGACATCGGACACGCCGCAGTGGGCGACCAGGCGATGCGCCAGGTCCTGGAGCGCGGTTACGCGATGCGCGGCGCGCCCGACCGGCAGGTCATCCATTCGATCCCGGTCGGTTTCTCGATCGACGACAGCCGCGGCATCCTCGATCCGCGCGGCATGGTCGGCGAGCGGCTCGGCGTCAACATGCATATCGTCAGCGCCCCGGCGGCAAGCGTGCGCAACCACGCCGCCGCGATCGGCCGGGCCCACCTCGTCGTCGATGCGCTGGTCGTTGCGCCATATGCAGCCGGCCTTGCCTGCCTTGCCGAGGACGAGATGGAACTCGGCGTGACGGTCATCGACATGGGCGGCGGCACGACGACGATCGGCGTGTTCTTCGGCGGCAATCTGGTGTTCGCCGACGCGGTACCGGTCGGCGGCGTGCATGTGACCAACGACATCGCCCGCGGCCTCGCCACCCCGCTCGCGCATGCCGAGCGCATGAAGGCGCTGTTCGGCAGCGCCGTCTCATCGACCCTCGACGAGCGTGAGATGATCGCGATGCCGCAGGTCGGCGAGGAAGACGACGGCCACGTTGCCCATGTGCCGAAATCGCTGCTCGTCAGCATCATCGCCCCGCGCATCGAGGAAACCTTCGAGATGGTGCGCAACCGGCTCGACGCTTCCGGTTGCGAGAACATCGCCGGGCGTCGCGTCGTGCTGACCGGCGGCGCCTGCCAACTCCATGGCGTGCGCGAGCTGGCCGGGCTGATCCTCGACAAGCAGGTCAGGATCGGCCGGCCGATGCGCGTCGACGGCCTCGCCGAATCGACGCACGGCCCGGCGTTTTCAACCGCGACCGGGCTGTTGCGTTTCGCGCTGTCCGAGCGCGCCGAGCCGCCGCCGCCGAACGGAATCGCGCCGCGCGGGATTTTTGGCCGGATGGGGCAATGGCTGCGCGATAATTTGTGAGATTACTTGGCTTTTGCTTTGGCTGCGGGTACTCGTAAGCGCCAGAGCCTCGGGTCCGCCCGATCGGGGGGCGCAAACGCAATCAGGGCGGCGCTCGCGCCGGTCCGCGGCGATCGGAACGAGGGGGAGCGCGGCCGGGCGGCCGCACGGATCACAGCCGCGCCAGGCGTGGAGGGGACAGCATGATCAATCTCAGCATCCCGAAGGATGAGCACGAGCTTAAGCCGCGCATCACCGTCGTCGGGGTCGGCGGCGCCGGGGGGAACGCGGTCAACAACATGATCCGGTCAAACCTGGTCGGTTGCGAGTTCATCGTCTGCAATACCGACGCTCAGGCGCTGCAGTTGTCGGCCGCCTCGCGCAAAATCCAGCTCGGCATCGGCGTCACCCGCGGCCTCGGCGCAGGCGCCCGGCCGGATGTCGGACGCGCCGCCGCCGAGGAGGCTATCGACGACATCCTCGAATCGATGCAGGGCTCGAACATGGTGTTCATCACCGCCGGGATGGGCGGCGGCACCGGAACCGGCGCCGCCCCGGTGATCGCCCGCACCGCCCGCGAATCCGGCATCCTGACGGTCGGTGTGGTGACGAAGCCGTTTCACTTCGAGGGCCCGAAACGCATGCGCATCGCCGATGCGGGCATCGAGGAACTGCAGCAATACGTCGATACGCTGATCATCATCCCAAACCAGAACCTGTTCCGCATCGCCAACGAGCGGACGACGCTCGACGGCGCCTTCAAGCTGGCCGACGACGTGCTGCATGCCGGTGTCCGCGGCGTCACCGATTTGATGGTGATGCCGGGCCTGATCAATCTCGATTTCGCCGACATCAAGTCGGTGATCTCCGAGATGGGCAAGGCGATGATGGGTACGGGCGAAGCCGAAGGCGAGGATCGCGCGCAGAAAGCCGCCGATGCCGCCATCTGCAACCCGCTGCTCGAAGATGTGACGATGAAGGGCGCCAAGGGCGTGCTCATCAACATCACCGGCGGGCCGGACCTGATGCTGTTCGAGGTCGAACAGGCCGCCAACCGCATCCGGGCGGAAGTCGATCCCGACGCCAATATCATTTTCGGCAACA
>DATEKP010000234.1:0-4405 GCA_035277405.1 Allostellaceae bacterium
TCGCGAGCCTGCCGGTGCATGTCGAGATCAACATGGGCGGCAATCGCTGCGGCGTCGAGCCGGGGCGGCCGGCGCTCGATCTGGCGCGCAGCATCGGCGACAGCCGCCATCTCGCCTTCGCCGGCCTCCAGGCCTATCACGGCTCGGCGCAGCATCTGCGCGGCTGGGAGGAGCGGCAGCAGGCGATCAAGGGCGCGGCTGCCAAAGCGGCGGCGACGCGCGACCTGCTCGCGGCCAACGGCATTCCCTGCGACAACATCACCGGCGCGGGCACCGGCACGTTCGAGTTCGAGGCCGGGAGCGGCGTCTACACCGAGTTGCAGTGCGGCTCCTACATCTTCATGGACGCCGATTACGGCCGCAACCTCGACCAGGGCGGCGCCCCGACCCGCGCCTTCGAGCCGAGCCTGTTCGTCTGGGCGACGGTGATGAGCCGGCCCAACGACGAGCGCGCGATCGTCGATGCCGGGTTGAAGGCGCTGGCCTTCGATTCCGGGCCGCCGACCGTGTTGGACGAGCCGGCCGCGACCTACGAGCGCGCCTCCGACGAGCACGGCCGCCTCGGCATCGCCGCCGCCACCAACCGCCTGAAGCTCGGCGACAAGGTCCGCCTCGTCCCCGGCCATTGCGACCCGACCGTAAACCTCTACGACTGGTACGTCGCGGTGCGCGGCGAGCGCGTCGAAGCGCTGTGGCCGATCACCGCGCGCGGCGCGGTGTATTGAGCCTCAGCGGGCCCGTGCGAAATATTCGTCGTAGGGCACGTCGTTGCTGATCAGGACGCCGCCATCGACATCGAGGGCGATGCCGGTGCACATGCGCGCCATGTCGCTGGCGAGAAACAGCACGGCGTCGGCGATGTCCTCCGGTTCGACCATGCGGCCCAACGGGATTTTGCGGGCGCGCGCCGCCTTCTGCTCGGCCGAGGGCACCTGCCCGCCGCCGAACGCGGTCGCGGTCGGGCCGGGGCAGACCGCGTTGACCCGGATGTGGTCGGGCGCCAGCTCGTAGGCGGCGTGGCGGGTGAAGCCGAGCAGGCCCGCCTTCGACGCCGAATAATTGGCGCCGCCGCCGAACGACATGCGCCGGCCGGCGATCGAAGCGATGTTGACGATGGCGCCGCTGCCGCGCCGCTTCATGTGCGGGATCACCGCCTGCGTGCCGTTGAACGGGCCGCGCAAATTGACCGCCATGATGCGGTCCCAGTCGGCGGGCGGCATCGCCGCGATGGTCTGCCGTGTGATCGTGCCGGCGGCGTTGACCAGCACGTCGATGCCGCCTTCCTTGGCGGCAATCTCGGATGCGAGCCGCGCGAAGGCGGCGCCATCCGCGACGTCGAGCGCGTGCGCGCTCGCGGTCCTGCCGATCTCGGCCGCGACGCGGCGTGCTGCCTCGCCGTCGCGGTCGATGACCGCGACCCGCGCGCCGCCGTGCGCGAAGCCGCGGCACGAGGCGGCGCCGATGCCATTGCCGCCGCCGGTGACCAGTACGATTTTGCCGGTGAAATCGAGCGCCATCTGCTAGCGCAGGCGCTGCGGCAGGGCGGCGATCGCCGAGTCGATCAGCGCGCCGCCGCGCTCAACGTCGAGTTCGGCGGCGATGACCTGGCGCGCTGCGGCGACCGCGACATCGACCGCGGCATCGCGGATTTCGTCCAGCGCCCGGCTTTCTGCCTGGGCGATGCGTTCCTCGGCGAGGCGCTGGCGCCGCGCCAATGATTGTTCGAGGTCGCGCGCCGCCGCTTCGGCGATACGCCGCGCCTCGTCCTCGGCTTGCGTGACGATGGCCTGCGCCGCGGCCTCCGCCTCGTGCTGTTTCTGCTGATACTGCGCCAGCAGCTGCTCGGCCTCCTCGCGCAGGCGCCGCGCCTCGTCAAGCTCACCGCGGATGCGGGCGGCGCGCTCGTCGAGGCTGCCGATCAGCATGCGCCGCGCCGGCCGCCAGACGACCCCGAGAAAGATCGCGCCGGCCGCTGCGACCCAGAACTCGGGATCGCCGAACGCCCAGATCATGCCGCCCGCCGCGCCACGGCATCGTCGACTGCCGCCGCCATGCGGGCGGCGTCCGGGACGGCGCCGGTCAGCTTCTCGACCATCGCCCGGCCGACATCAGCGGCGACGGTGCGGATGTCGGCGAGCGCCTCTTCCTTGCCGGCGGCAATGCGCTGTTCCGCCGCCGCGATCTGCTTCGCCAGCGCCGCCGCCAGCTGGCGCTGGCGCTCGGCCGCCTCGGCCGCCAGTTGCGCGGAAATCTCGCGCAATTTCGCCTGCGCCTCGGCGCGCGCCGTCGCCAGCGCCTTGTCGTGCGCCGCCAAGGCCGCCTCGCCTTCGGCGCGCAGCTCGGCGGCGCGGCCGAGATCGCCCTCCAGCCGTTGCCGTCGCGCCGCGATGACGCGCCCGACCTGCGGCACGGCGAGCCAGCGCATCAGCACGAACAGCACGAAAAACGTCACCACCAGCCAGAACAGCTGCGGCACGAACCCGGCCGGATCGAGTTGCGGCATCGCGGAACGCCGATCTTCGGGTCAGACCGCGTAGAGCACGAGAAAGGCGATCAAGAGCGCGTAGAGCGCCACCGCCTCTGTCAGCGCAAAGCCGAGCATGCCGATGCCGAACACCTGGTCGCGCGCCGCCGGGTTGCGGGCAATCGAGCTGACCAGCGTGCCGAAGATGTTGCCGATACCGACGCCGGCGCCGGCGACGCCGATCGCGGCGAGGCCGGCACCGATCATCTTGGCTGCAAGTGGGTCCATCGTAAGGTCCTTCGTTGTGCGGTTGGGAAGAGGGGGGCGCCGCGTCAGTGCAGGTGGATCGCGTCGCGAAGATAGAGGCAGGTCAGGATCGTAAAAACGTAGGCCTGCAACGCGCAGACGATGATCTCGAGCGCGAACATCGCGACGTTGATCGCGATCGGCAGAAAGCCGAAGACGCCGAGCGTGATCGTGAAGCCGGCGAACACCGCCATCATCGTGTGGCCGGCCATCATGTTGGCGAAGAGGCGGATGCCGAGGCTCACGGGCCGCGACATGTAGGAGATGACCTCGATCGGCACCAGTATCGGCGCCATGAACACCGGCGCCCCGGCCGGGAAGAAGAACGTGAAGAAGTGGAAACCGTGGCGGATCAATCCCACCAGCGTCACGAGCAGGAACACGAAGATCGCCAGCGCGAAGGTGACGACGATCTGCCCGGTGAACGTGAAGCTGTAGGGGATGAGGCCGAGGAAGTTGCCGAACAGCACGAACATGAAGATCGAGAAGACGAGCGGAAAATACTCGAATCCGTCGGTGCCGACGTTCTCTCGAACCATGCCGGCGACGAACTCGTATGACATCTCCGCAAGCGATTGCAGGCGCCCCGGCACCAGCGCCGCGCGGCGCGTGCCGCCGACCAGGAGCAGCATGATCAGCGCCACGACGATCGTCATCAGCAGCGCCGAGTTGGTGTAGGAGATATCGGTCGTGCCGATGTGGATCGGCACCAGCGGCCGGATCACGAACTGCTCGAGGGGAGCGCTAACTTCTGTCATGTCCTGCCCGCTTCCCGGTTCCGCTCCGCACCCGCCGCCTCATTTGCGGCCGCCCCTCGGCGGTCCGCCGCCCATGCCCTGCGCCGCCCGGAACACGTTCATCATGCCGGCCGCGCTGCCGAGGAAAAAGCCGGCGATCAGCCCCCACGGCCGCGTCCCGATATAGCGGTCCGCGAGCCAGCCAAGACCGACCCCGACGATCAGCGCGGCGATCAGCTCGATCCCGACCCTGAGGCCGAACCCGAGCGCATTGCCGCTTGCGGTCACGTCGCCACGCCCGGCCGGCTTGCCGTCGCCGGCGCGCGAGCGCGCCTCGTCGATCTCCCGGCCAAGGCGCCGCAGCGGGTCGGGCGGCTCGCTTTCGCTCATTCGGGACGCGCAGCCATGCTCGCCGGCCAAATCGGCCGGCCGGCCGGGCGCGCACGATAGTGGCCCGCCCCCCGCCTGTCAAACGGAACGCCCGTGCGGTAGCGTCTCCGTTTGCCGCTGCATCGGCATTTCGCGTCCTTCGAGACGGCTTCCGGCGTTCCGCCGGAACCCTCCTCAGGATGACGTGAAGCTGCTGGTGGCATTGAAGAAAATCGTCATCCTGAGGAGCCTGCGCAGCAGGCGTCTCGAAGGACGCATAGCGCTTATCCGATTTCAAATTGAGACACTACCGCCCGCACGCCGTGGTGGCTCCTCACGCGCTCTGGCGCAATTCGGCGGCGCGCGCGAGATCGACCGAGACCAGCTGCGAGACGCCTCGTTCGGCCATCGTGACGCCGTAGAGCCGGTCCATGCGCGCCATCGTGACGCGGTGATGCGTGACAACCAGAAAGCGCGTGCCGGTCGTGTCGGCGATGTCGGCGACGAGCCGGCAGAAGCCGTCGACATT
>DATEKP010000235.1:0-4190 GCA_035277405.1 Allostellaceae bacterium
GGCGACCGCGACGCCGGAACCGCTGCTCGATCCGCCGGGCGTCCGATGCTGCTCGAGGTCCCACGGGTTGCGCGGCGTCCCCATATGGTGGTTGGTGCCCCAGCCGCCCATCGCGAATTCGACCGTATGGGTCTTGCCGAGCACGATCATGCCTTGCGCGAAAAACCGCCGCGCCAGGGTTGCGGTGGCCGGCGAGCGTCGCTCCTTCCACACCATCGAGCCGCCGGTCGTGATGCGCCCTTCGAGGTCGATCAAGTCCTTCAGCGCGATCGGCACGCCGTGCAACGGCCCGACCGTGTGGCCCGAGCGGATCGCCTTGTCGGCCGCCTCGGCCGCGAGCCGTGCATCCGCCGCATAGACATCGACGAAGGCGTGCAATTTGGGCTCGTGCGCGGCGATCCGGGCGAGGCACGCTTCGACGAGATCGACCGGCGACAGCCGGCGGGCGGCGATATCGGCGGCGAGGGCATGGGCGGGGCGAAAGCAGAGTTCGACGTTGGCATTGGTCATCGGGCGCGCTCGCAGCGGTCAGATTGGCTATCGCGTAGCAATCGTCGCACATAGCCGCGGGCGCGGCCAGCGCCCCTCGCCCACCGGCGCCTCGGCGTGCCGCCGCTTGACCGGGCCGGCGCGGGACTGCGCAAATGACGGCATGACCGCTTTCCCCTCATCCGCCGAACTCGACGCCGCTGCCGCGCTGGTACACGGCGTCATGCTGCCGACCCCGCAATATTGTTGGCCGCTGCTGTCGCGGCGGCTCGGCGCCGAACTCTGGGTCAAGCACGAGAACTACACCCCGATCGGCGCCTTCAAACTGCGCGGCGGCCTCGTCTATCTCGACGCGCTGCGCCGCAGCGGGACGGCACCCAACGGCGTCATCACCGCGACCCGCGGCAATCACGGACAAAGCATCGCCTATGCGGCGGCGCGGCTCGGCCTTGCCGCGACGATCGTCGTGCCACACGGCAACAGCCGCGAGAAGAACCGGGCGATGGCGGGGTTCGGCGGGACGCTGATTGAGGCCGGGCACGATTTCCAGGCGGCTTACGAATACGCCGCCGCCCGCGCCGCGGCCGATGGCCTGCACCTGGTGCGCTCGTTCGACCCGCTATTGGTGCAGGGCGTCGCAAGCTACGGACTCGAACTGTTTCGCGCAGTCCCTGCCCTCGACACGGTGTATGTGCCGATCGGTCTCGGCAGCGGCATCTGCGGGATGATCGCGGCACGCGCGGCGCTGGGGGAGACGGCGGAGATCGTCGGGGTCGTCGCCGCCGAGGCGGCCACCTATGCGCTGTCCTTCGCGGCCGGCCGGCCGGTCGCTACCAATTCGGCCGAGACGATCGCCGATGGGCTGGCGGTTCGGGTGCCGGACGAGCGCGCGCTGGCGATCATCCGCGCCGGCGCGGCACGTATCGTCACGGTGTCGGAGGCGGAGATCCGGCGCGCGATGCGCATCCTCTACACCGACACGCACAACCTCGCCGAAGGGGCCGGCGCCGCGACCCTTGCGGCGGCGCTGCAGGAGCGTGCCCTGCTCCAAGGCAAGCGGGTGGCGATCGTGCTGTCGGGCGGCAACATCGACCGCGCGCTGTTTGCCGAGGTGCTGGCCGAAACGGACCCCGATCTGGAATAGCGCGCCGCGGAGGCTTATTCTTTTTCCATGGCGCCCGAGCCGGCATACCGATTGCTGACTGTCGAGGAATTCCTCGACGCATGCCCAAACGACCAGCGGCACTACCAGCTGATCGACGGCGTCATCGTCGCGATGGCCCCGCCGGCCATCCCGCACCAAATCATTGCCGCAAATGTGACCGGCGAAATTTACGCCGCAGCGCGCGCCAACCGGCCGGATTGCTCGGTGCGCAGCCAGGCGGGCATCGCGCCACAAGGCTTGACCGGGCGCAACCATTTCGAGACCGACATCACCGTCACCTGCCGCTATGCCCACGATTACCGCGGCATCAACGCCGAACCCGAATTGATTGTCGAGATCCAGTCGCCCTCGACCGAGCGCGACGATTATTTCGTCAAGCTGCCGCAATACCAGGAAATCCCGAGCCTGCGGGAAATCCTCTGCGTCGAAAGCCAGCGCGTCGCCGCGACCGTCTACCGGAGCGCCGGCGAGGGCTGGGAGCCGGTCGAAATCACAGGCAGCGGGGCGCGATTGCAGCTCGGCACAATCGGCCTCGACATCGCGCTCGGCGAAATCTACCGCGGCGTACCCGGGTAGCCCGAAGACTGAGGCCATCCAGGGTCCCATAGGGCGGGTGAATCCCGGCGCAGCCGGGAGCAACCCGCCGAAACCTGGCGACCGGCATCGGCGGGTTGCGCTCTGCTCCACGCGCTCTACAGCTCAAATTTAGCGCGACACAGGCCAGGCGAAGCTCAGCTCATGCCCGTCCGGGTCGGTCAGGTGGAAGTAGCGCTCGCCCCACGGCGCATCGCGCAGCGGCGCTTCAGGCCGGCAGCCGGCGGCGAGGAGCCGCGTGTACAGCGCATCGACGTCGCGGTGATAGAGGATCAGGCGCCCCCACCACGCCCAGCGCCGCTCGGGCGGCTGCGCGATCAGGTTCAGGTAATTGTCGCCGAGCCGGAAGCTGGTGAACGCCGCCTCCTCGCCGCCGTGCACGATCGGCAGCTCGAGCAGGCGATAGAACCGCACGGCGCGCCGCATATCGTGCGTCGCCAGGGTGACCGCGCTTATGCCCAGCAGCATCAACCCGCTCCCGTCGCGCCGAGGCCCATCGGCGCGGCGCTCCGATAAGCCAACGCCGGCGCGCGGGAAGCGGCCGTCAGCCGGTGTGCTGGCGGATGAAGGCCTTCATCCGTTCGATCGCTGGGCGGGCGTAGGGGGCGTCGGGCTTGCCGGTCATGAAGCCGTGTTTGGCGCCGGGATAGAGCTGCAGCTCGACCTCGCCGCCGGCCTTCGTCCAGCCCCCGACAAGGCGCCTCATCGTCTCGACCGGCACCCACTCGTCGCTGTCGCCGCCGAACACCAGGGCGGGCGGCAGGTCGACCTTCTCGCCGCGGTCGAGGATCGCCGGCAGGCTGCCTTCGCTCATCGCCGCCTCGCCGCCCCAGAACGCGTGATGATTCTCGACCAGTTCGGCATTGCCGGCGCGCTTCGCGAGGTGGTAACGCAACAACGGGTCGAGCACGCCCCAGCCCGAGATCGCGAACGCGACGCGGGCGTCAATTTGCGGCGCCTCCGCGAGCGGCAGCGCGGCGTAGCGCGGATCGGTCGCGCGCATCGCCGCGAGCAGCGCCTGATGGCCGCCGCTCGACGTGCCGAACACGCCGACCCAATCCGGGCGGCTGCCGTAGGTGCGGGCGCGCGCCTTCAGCCAGCGGATGCCGAGATTGATGTCGGCGAGCGAAGCGGGGTAGGGCGCCTCGGGCGGCATGCGGAAATCGAGCGAGGCGACGAGGATGCCGCTCTCGGCCAGCGCCTTCGAAATATAGTCGTTGTCGGTGCGGTCCTTGTTGACCCAGGCGCCGCCGTGCACCTGCACAACCGCCGGATAGGGGCCGGCCCCGCTCGGGCGATAGAGCCGCGCCAACAGCGCCCGCCCGTTCTGGCGCTGGTATTCGACGTCCTCGACGCGGACGGCAGGGCGCGCCTCGGCGCGGGTTTCGGTTTCGAGCATCGTGGCCATCGGTTCCTCCCGTAAGCGATGGCAAACTGTAGCAGCGGCGCCGGGCGCCGTCTGCCCGCATCGCAGGCCGTGTTGGACCGGCGAGGGTTGAGCCACTACTGTGTCGCGGCGTGAAAATCGTGGGGATGGCGGCGTCTTGAGGACCCAGCCGGTGCGCCGGTCAGCGACAGGCGGAGGCGAGGACGACGGCGCCGCGCGCGCGGACGGCTCGTTTGCCCGCTCGGCGATGCGCCTTGTCGCGCTGTTCGAGTCGCTCGCCAAATCGGAGGAAGGGGTCAGCCTCGCCGAGCTCAGCGCGACGATCGGCGCGCCGAAGAGCAGCCTGCTCGGCATCCTGCGCTCGATGGTGGCGGCCGGCTACATGGAGCACGGCCACGGCCTCTACCGGCTCGGCCCGAAATCGTTTCGGCTGGCCGCCGATATCCTGGCGGTGCGGCGCTTCCCGAACCTGGTGCGGCCGATCCTGCAGGAATTGGCGGCGAAGAGCGGGGAGACCGTGTTTCTCGTCGTGCTCGACCGGCTGGCGCAGCGGAT
>DATEKP010000236.1:0-2780 GCA_035277405.1 Allostellaceae bacterium
CTCCTTCTCGTCGTCCGAGAGCGCCCGGTCGCGCAATGTCGCGAACGCGCTGCGCGCCATGCCGACTGCGTTGCCGGCGCTCTCCACCGCCCCCGACCGCCGCAGGCTCCAGCAAAACAGGGCGAGCAAGAGAGCGGCGGCGAGGTAGATCATTCGCCGGGCGCCTCGGCCGGCTTCCCCGCCGGTGCCTGCGGCCGCCGGCGGCCGCGCCGCAGGAGCCGTTTCAGCGGATACCAGACGAACCCGGCAACCGCGAGCAGCAGCGCCGAGACGACGCTGACCAGGGAGCCGATCGCCGACAGCCCCGCCCCCGGCCCGATATAGGCATACGCGCCCCGGGTCGATGCCGCGAGCAGCGCCGCCGTCAGCAGCGCCAGAGCGAAAAGTCGAGCGCGCATCGCCGCTCCGGTTGTTTCAGTGGACATAGATCGCAGTATACAGGTTGAAGCGGCCGGCAGTGCGGTTGCGTTCGCCGCCCGCGGCCGAGACTTTGCGCAGATCGTGCACGTCGTTGAAGACGGTGAAAACCTTGCCGTCCGCAATGCCGATTTCATAGGCGCTGCCGGCGTTGGAAAATGCCACGATGGCGCGCGACCGATCGGGCGACACGCTGATGTTGCCGGCAAAATCGGAAAACATCCGGTGCTCGGAGGCGACAGGATTAGGAAGCAATGTCCGCTCCGCCCGGCCGGCGAGATCGTAGGCGAGCAGGCGGGAG
This sequence comes from Allostellaceae bacterium, assembly GCA_035277405.1. Classification (GTDB taxonomy): domain Bacteria; phylum Pseudomonadota; class Alphaproteobacteria; order ATCC43930; family CGMCC-115725; genus DATARH01. The sequence goes on from DATEKP010000236.1 coordinate 719, forward strand.
GGACCGGCGTTCCAGTCGGCGCCGAGATCGTCGAAGATCAGCATTGTCGCCGATTGCCCGAGCGGCTGGACGCTGTGCTGATGCACGAAGGTCCCGGTGAAGAGATGCTTCAGCTTGCCGTCATGCCGGCCGAGAATGGCGAAGGCGTTGACGTTGCGCAATGAGACGATCAGGTCGTCCGCCGTCACGTCCGGCAGCGCCGACACGATTCCCGGCGTCACTGGCGCGACGTAGTTCAGATGCAGCGGATCGCACGGCGCCGGCGCATTGGCCAGCAGGCCGCGATAAGGGGACTGCATGAAGGCGTCGAACACCGAAATCTCCTGCCGGACAGTGCCGTCCGGGTCGAGGATGCGGACGATGTCTTCCGAGATCTTGCCGTCGCAATCGAGGCTCAGGTCGACGCCGGAGCCGAGCGGGGTCGAGAACCGAGACAGTCCGACGCGCGTCGCCGGCACGGCGATCTCGCCGGCCTTAAGCGGCGTCGGCCAATGATTGCTGTAGTCGTGACGAAACCACGCGAGGCTGCCGTCGGGGCGCACGCGGGCGATGCCGCCGCCGTAGGGAAACGCGTTCCACTGATGGAACGTCGCGATCAAGTCGCCACCCGGCAATTTTATCAGCCCCCACGGATACATGTTCACGTCAAACCGGAAGCCGACCTCTTCATACGGCAGCGCCGCGAGAGGCTGCCGATCGAACTGATCGGGCCGAATCGGATAGGCATGCACGAGCCCACCATGGCGATCGAACTCGACGGCGAGGCAGCCGTGTGACGGGCAATAGTCGAGAAACTGATGCACCCCGCCGCTCAACAGGAAATGCTCGTCGGGGGCCGCGGCGGGCGAGGCGCCGCGCACGACGATGCGGTTGCGCTCGACATCCGCAACAGGGCCGCCGGTGAAGCCGATGAACTGATCGGGATCGAACGGCCCCACCGCATATTGCGCGACGATTGCCGAGGCGGTCTTCAACGCGTTGTGGAACGTGGTCGCCGGGAACCACTTGTTCATCGCCACCAACATCCCGGCCATGAACGCGATCACGATGAACGAGAAAACAAAAATCGGACGCGAGGAGAGAGGGACGCTGTCGGGCGAGCCTGCGGCGTCGGCGGGCCGGGCGATTGATCGCCCCCTGTCGTCAGTATCCACCATCATGCTCTCGGCCCCCGCCGACCGTGAACGGACCGGCAGCGCTGCAAGCGGCAGCGCTCGGTATTTAGGCCGGCGGCATCGTTAAGTTCGACTTAAAACCGGCCGCTCGCCTATGCTGTCCCGGCCAGCATTTGGCGGATATCGGGCAGGTGCTCGCGGCCCCAGAACTGCTCGCCGTCGATGACGAAACTGGGCACGCCGAAAATCCCCGCCTTCTCGGCGGCGCGCGAGATTTCGCCGACCTGGCGCGGTCCTGCGTCGGCGAGATAGGCGGCCGCTCCGTCCATTGCGACTCCGGCTTCGGCCAGCACGGCGCCGATTACCGCCGAATCCTCGATGTCGAGTTCGCGCTTCCAGAAACGCTCGAAGACGATGTCGTTGTAGCGCCGCAATACCTCGGCACCCTGGCGCTTGGCGTAGAGCAGGCCGGCCGCGGCCAGCGTCGAATCCCAGATTTTCTGAGGCCCGCGGATGATGAGGCCGCGTTTCTTCGCCTGCCGGCGGCAATCCATGTAGAGGTATTTGACGCGCCGCCACTGGTGCGCGTTGCGGTTCTCCTCGACGACGCGGCCGTTCTCGTCGAGCGTTGCCGAGCCGAGAAAGCTTGGGATGTCGAGCACATAGGGCAGCCAGTCGATGCGCGCCGCAAAATCGCGCTCGAGTTCGTACACGAGATCCTTAGCCAGGTAGGCGTAGGGGCTTTTGTAATCGATATAGACCGTGACGAGCCGCCGTTGCCCCATGTGACCCTCGCCGCGCCGCCGATCGCGCGCGATGATAGGCCGGTCCGGCCGCCTTCGCCACGTCGTATCGGCCGGGGCGTCGGTCGGCGAAAACGCCGCGGCGACAAGCGAACGGGTCGGACGTTTGCGCAACGAATGGGTGAGGGAGGCCTGGCATGCAGC
>DATEKP010000237.1:0-2834 GCA_035277405.1 Allostellaceae bacterium
CGCTCATGCGACGGCTCTGTAAATCCTTTTGCCGCGCGAGGGCGGCGATGGCGAGCCCGGTGTCACTGACGCGGTCGGGCCGGCGACGCCCCCGGCAAGTGGCATTCCCGATATTCGCCGCGCGCCGGCAGCAGATCAAGATGCGGCATGCCGCACCCGGATTGCAAGAAATCCGACCATTACCAAAGCATTAGGCGAACACGCCGCGATTCATCCCGATCGCCCGTAGGCTCGATCGAAAAATTGGTGCAGGTTTGGCGGAGCCGGCCGGCGGCGTGCGTCGCCGGGCAATGCGCTGTGGAGGCGGCATGCGGATTGCGCTCGGGTCTGCGCCGATCTTTGCCGCGTTGCTACTGCTGCCGATTGCCGCGACGGCGCAGACCCCGGCGGGCGGCGCACTTCCTGCCGCGCCCTCCGAGGCGGCGCCGACGCTGACCCTGCCGACCGTCGAGGTCATTGCGCCGAGCCCGCTCGCCGGCATCGGCGTGCCGCGCGACAAGGTGCCGTCGAACGCGCAGACGATCGCGCCCCCCGATACCGCGACCGCCGGGCCGGCGCCGCTCGTCAGCGGTCTCGACCGGCAGCTCGGCAGCGTCAATCTGAACGAGAACGAGGACAATCCGTATCAGCCCGACGTGCAATATCGCGGCTTCGAGGCGACCTCGGTCCTCGGCACGCCAATCGGCCTCGCCGTCTATCAGAACGGCATTCGCCTCAACGAGCCGTTCGGCGACGCGGTGAGCTGGGATCTGATCCCGACCTTCGCGATCGACCGCCTCAGCATCATCCCGACCAACCCGCTCTACGGCCTGAACGCGCTGGGCGGCGCTCTCGTCATCGGCATGAAGAACGGCTTTACGTTCCAGGGCGGCGAGGCGGAGGCTTTCGGCGGCTCGTTCGGCCAGCGCCAGTTCACGCTGCAATACGGTAAGCGGGTCGGCGATTTCGCCGCTTACATCGGCGCGACCGATGCCCATCAGGACGGCTTTCGGAAGTTGTCGCCGTCGCTGCTGCGCCAGCTCTATGCCGATGTCGGCGCCGAGGGCAACGCCGGCAGCCTGCATGTGACGTTCACCGGAGCCAACAACAAGCTGGCCGGCCTCGGGCCGACCCCGATCGAGCTGGTCGATCGCGACCGCAGCGCCGTGTTCGTGTCGCCGCAATCGTTCCGCGACACCGTGCTGATGCCGGCGGCCAACGCCAATTTCATCGCCAGCGACACGCTGTCGTTCCAGGCCAATTTCTACGCCCGCAGCGCCGGCCGCAAAACCTTCGCGGGCAACATCACCGACGTGCAGCATTGCAGCCCGGACATCCCGGACACGCTGTGCCTCGGCGACCCGACGACAGTCCTGTTCGACGCCGCCGGCAGCCCGGTCAGGGACGTGCTCGGCGGCGCGACGCCGGGCGAGAACGACGCCAGCGCGATCGCCGCGCTCGGCCTCGGCGGCTCGGTGCAGGCGACCGAGACGATGCCGCTCTTCGGCCACGACAACCATCTCGTCATCGGCGCCAGCCTCGATCACGGCAGCGTCGATTTCACCTCGAGCAACGAGCTTGCCGTCATCAACCCGGACAACCTCGTGACGCGCGGTCTCGGCATCGTCATCGCCCAGCCGGACGGCGCGCTGACCCCGATCCGGCTGCGCACGACGAACAGCTATTACGGCCTCTACGCCAGCGACACGTTCAACATCACACCCGAACTGGCGCTGACCCTCGGCGGCCGCTTCAATATCGCGCAGATCCGGCTCGTCGACCGGATCGGCACGGCGCTCAACGGCAACAACCGGTTCAGCCGGTTCAACCCGGCGGCCGGGTTCACCTACAAGATCACCCCCGAGATCACCGGCTATGCCGGCTATGCCGAGGCCAACCGCGCCCCGACCGCCGGCGAGCTCGGCTGTTCCGATCCGTCCCGGCCGTGCAGTCTCGACGCCTTTGTCAGCGCCGACCCGCCGGGCCTCAAGCAGGTCGTGGCGCACAGCTACGAGGCCGGCCTGCGCGGACATTTTGCGGTCGGCGACGAGCCGCCGGGCCGGATCGAATGGAATTTCGGCCTGTTCCGCACCGATCTCGACGACGACATCATGACCGTGCCGAGCGACATCGTCAGCACCGGGTTTTTCCAGAATGTCGGCGGCACGCGGCGCCAGGGGATCGAGGCCGGCATCGCCTACCGCGACGACAAATGGCGGGTCAGCGCCAATTACGCGCTGGTCGACGCCACGTTCCGCAACGCCATTACCCTGAGCTCGCCGGATAATCCGTTCGCCGACGCCGCGGGCGACATCCACGTCAGTCCCGGCGACCGGCTGCCCGGCATCCCGCTGCACCGGCTCAAGCTCAACGCCGACTACGCGGTCACCGGCAAATGGACGGTCGGCGGCAATCTGATCGCCGCCAGCGACCAGTTCTTTTTCAACGATCAGTCGAACCAGAACCCGCCACTGCCCGGCTATGTCGTCGTCAACCTGCACACCTCGTACAAGGTGACGCCGAATTTCGAGGTGTATGCCGTGATCGACAACGTCTTCGACAACAAATACGCGACCTACGGCATCTTCAACGACCCGACCCGCACCCCGTTGCCCGGCGTGCCGCACCCGACCGATCCGCGCTTTGTCAGCGTCGCCGCGCCGCTTGCCGCCTATGCCGGCATCCGGGTCAAGTTCTGAACGGCGAGCCCAGAAGGCCGCCGCGCTTGCCCTTTAAGACCGATCGTGTGCCGCCGCTACCTCTTCGCGAGCTGCCGGGCCCAGGCGGCGAGGGCGGCCATCTGGTCGCGGATGAAGCCCTTGGCCGCCTCGTCGAGCAAATTGCCCTCGGCGTCG
>DATEKP010000238.1:0-4835 GCA_035277405.1 Allostellaceae bacterium
GCCGTAATAAAGCACCGGCGTGCCGGGGATCGACATCAACAGCCCCTTCAGCAATTCGACCTTGCGGCGGTCGTTCTCCATCAGCGGCGCGAGCCGGCGGCGGATGCCGATATTGAGCCGGGCGCGCCGGTCGGCGGCGTAGTAGTCCCACAGATAGTCGCGCTCGCGGTCGGTCACCATTTCGAGCGTCAACTCGTCGTGGTTGCGCAGAAAGATCGCCCATTGGCAGGTTTCCGGGATTTCCGGGGTCTGCCGCATGATGTCGGTGATCGGGTGGCGGTCCTCGGTCGCCACCGCCATGTAGATGCGCGGCATCAGCGGGAAGTGGAACGCCATGTGGCACTCGTCGCCGGCGCCGAAATATTGCAGCACGTCCTCCGGCCACTGGTTGGCCTCCGCGAGCAGCATTCGCGCGTGGTAATGCTTGTCGAGTTCGCGCCGCAGTCGGCGCAGGACGTTGTGCGTCTCGGGCAGGTTCTCGTTCGGCGTGCCCTCGCGCTCGATCAGGTACGGCACGGCGTCGAGCCGCATGCCGTCGACCCCGAGATCGAGCCAGAAGCGCATGACGTTGGTAATCGCGCGGAACACCCGGCCACTGTCGAAATTGAGGTCGGGCTGATGGGCGTAGAAGCGGTGCCAATAATAGGCCTGTGCCACGGGATCCCACGCCCAGTTCGATTTCTCGCTGTCGACGAAGATGATGCGGGTATCGGCGAATTTCTGGTCGCTGTCGCTCCACACGTAAAAATTGCGCAATGGCGAGCCGGGCGGCGCGTTCCGGGCGCGCTGGAACCACGGATGCTGATCCGAGGTGTGGTTGATCACCAGCTCGGTGATGATCTTCAGGTTGCGTTGATGGGCGGCGCGCACGAAGGCGCGGAAATCAGCCATCTGCCCGTAGGCGGGATGGATGTTCTTGTAATCGGCGATGTCGTAGCCGTCGTCGCGCAACGGCGAGGGGTAGAACGGCAAGAGCCACAGCGCCGTGACCCCGAGGCTCTGCAGGTAGTCGAGCCTGGCGGTCAGTCCGGCGAAATCGCCGATGCCGTCGTTGTTGGCGTCGAAGAACGCCTTGACGTGCAGCTGATAGATCAGCGCGTCCTTGTACCACAACGGATCTCCCGGCGCGGCGAACGCCGGTCGGGCGGCACCCTTGCGCAGGGTCTCGCCGCGCAGGGCTGGCGGCGCGTCATCGGGCGGCGTCATGCGGGATCGGCGGGCAATACGCGAAACAGCAGCGCCGGGTAGTGCTGCGGGTCGAGCGACATGTACTGCCGCTCGCCGCGCCAGGCGTGCCGGCCCCCGGAGAACGCCTCCTCGACGCGAAACTCCCGGTCGCGCGGCAGGCTCAATTCGTCGAGCGGCAGCACGATGTCGGCGGCGTGCAGGCCGTGCGGATCGAGGTTGACGACAATGACGGTAATGTTGCTGCGGTCGGCGGTCGCCTTGGCATAGGCGAGGATGTTGGGATCGTCGCAGTCGAGGAAGCGCAGATTGGCGAATTCGTGCAAGGCCGGATTGTCGCGCCGAAAGCGGTTGAGGATCCGGATGTCGTCCTTGATGTGGCCGGGGCGGTCCCAATCCCACACCTTGTATTCGTATTTCTCGGAATGCAGGTATTCCTCGCGCCCGGGGATTGCCGCATTCTCGCATAATTCGAAGCCGTTATAGATGCCGTAGGCCGGCGACAACGTGCCCGCCAACACGAGCCGAACCCGGAATGCCGGCCGCCCGCCCTCCTGCAGGAAGAACGGCAGGATGTCCGGGGTGTTGGTGAAGAAATTCGGCCGCAGATATTCCCGCGACCCGCCGCGCGTCAGCTCGCTCAGATATTCGATCAATTCGTCCTTGCCGTTGCGCCAGGTGAAATAGGTGTAGGACTGGGTGAACCCGACCTTGGCGAGGGCGCGCATCATCTTCGGCCGGGTGAACGCCTCGGACAGAAAGATCGCCTCGGGGCAGCGCGCCTTGACGTCGGCGATCAGCCATTCCCAGAACGGCAGCGGCTTGGTGTGCGGATTGTCGACCCGGAACACGCGCACCCCCTCGCCGATCCAGAACATGACCGTGTCGCGCAACGCGGCCCACAGCCCCTCGCGGTCCGGGTTGTAGAAGTCGACATTGACGATGTCCTGGTATTTTTTGGGCGGATTTTCGGCATAACGGATCGAGCCGTCGGGCCGGAAATCGAACCACGCGCGGTGTTCGGCGACCCACGGGTGGTCGGGGGCGCACTGGATCGCGAAGTCGAGCGCCACTTCCAGGCCGCGCTCTTCGGCGGCGGCGACAAAGCGGCGAAAACCGGCGAGTGTGCCGAGTTCCGGGTGGATCGCGGTGTGGCCGCCCTCGGCGGCGCCGATCGCGTAGGGGCTGCCGGGATCGCCGGGCAGCGCGGCGACGGCATTGTCGCGGCCCTTGCGGTTGACCCGGCCGATCGGATGGATCGGGACGAGATAGACAACATCAACGCCGAGAGCGGCGATTTCGTCGAGCCGCGCGATGCAGTCGTCGAACGTCGCGCTGCGGCCGGCGACGCGGCCCTGGCTGCGCGGGAACATCTCGTACCACGCGGCGAAGCGGGCCGCCGGCCGGTCCACGACCAGTTCGAGCTCGCGGCCGTAGCGCACCCGGTCGGCGCGCGGATCGGCCCGCGCCATCGCAAGGCGCAATTCGTCGGACAGCAGCAGCCGGCCACGCTCTGCCGGAGCCTCCGCCGTCACGACGGCCTTGAGCAGCTTGCGCAGTTGCCTCTTATCGGCGCCGGCGGCCTGCGCGGCCGTCGCCGCAACCAGCCGCTCGCCCTCGATAAGTTCGAGCGCGACATCCTGCCCGGCCTCGCGCTTGGCCGTGAAATCGGCGCACCAGCTGGCCAAGCGGTCGGTCCACGCCTCGATCGTGTAGCGCCAGCGGCCGATCCGGTCGGGACGGAAATGCGCGACCCACCGGTCGTTGTCGAAGAACGCAAACGGCGCCTCGCGCCACTCCTCGCCCTCGCAGGCGTATTTGACGACGGCGGCGATCTTGTCGTGGCCGTCGCGGAACAGATCGGCCCAGACGACGACTTCCTCGCCGACAACGCGCTTGATCGCGTACCGGCCGGCGTCGATCTCGGGCCACACATCCTCGATCAGGATACGGTTAGCGGCGCGCCAATCCTTATGCGGCGCGGCCGACGCGTCGCAGACGCGCGGCAGCCTGTCGGTTTGCGGGTCGTCGTTCATGTGCGCCCGTCCCCCCGGCGCTGTGCCGCGAGCGCCTCGGCGCCCGACCCGTTCCGTCGCTGCGGTCACGCTTGTCCGCCGCCGGAGAGGTATGCCGCCGATCATGGCGGGGGGCAACAAACCGCCCCGCCGCGACCGGCGGCACGAAAGCACCGACTCCGGCCGTCCGTGACCCGATGTCCCTCGGTCTGCACCACCGATGCGTTAACCCGGGATCGCATCGGGGCCGCGGCATAACGTTCCGCCGCGCGGAATTTGGTACGGCAGCAAGAGAAGGATCGGCGAGGTCCCTCTCCCGGCGCGGCTTTGACCACGCCGCCACAGACAACCACGGTGTAAACGGTGGGCGTCGCCGATGGTTCCCGCCGCCGGCTTCGCGGAGGAGGAACCCGCGACGAGATCTCAGGACGCGACGGCGAGCGGCACCGGCGCGGCGATGTGGGGCACCGTGCTGATGCGGTTGCGGCCGGCGTTCTTGGCGGCGTAAAGCGCATCGTCGGCGCGCTTCAAGAGGCTGTCCAGCGTCTCTCTCCTGTCGTCCGCGGCGGCAACCCCGATGCTGATCGTGACCGGAAGCCGCCCCTCGGCGTCAGGGATCAGGAACGGCTCGTCGGCCACCGCGGCGCGCAGCCGCTCGGCCACCACCATCGCGCCGGCGAGGTTGGTTTCCGGCATGACCACGACGAATTCCTCGCCGCCAAGCCGGCCGACCAGATCGACGCTGCGCAGCTGGCGCATCGCCCGCGCAGCGAGCTCGCGCAGCACCGCATCGCCGGCCGGATGGCCGTGCCGGTCGTTGACCTGCTTGAAATGATCGATGTCGAAGAGCATCAGCGAGAGATCGCTGCCGCCTTCCGGCACGCGCGCTGCCATCTCGTTGAAATGGGCGAAGACGTAGCGGCGGTTGAACAGCCCGGTCAGTTCGTCGGTCAGCGCCAGGGACAGGCCGCGCTGATAGTTCTGGCGCAGCTGGTCCTGCAGCCGCTTGCGGCGGATCTGCGTGCGCACCCGGGCCAACAGCTCGTTGCGGTCGACCGGGCGGATCAGATAGTCGTTAGCGCCGAGGTCGAGCCCCTTGGCGAGCCGCGGCAGCTCGCCCTCGTCGGCCATCAACAGGATCGGCAATTGCCGCCAATTCTCGGTCGCCCGCCACTGCGAGACGAGGCGCAGCGGATCGCCGTCCGGCATCGATAGGCTGGCGATGACCAGTTCGACCGAATCGTCGAGCATCGTCTGCGCCTCGGCGCACGAGGTCGCGCGCAGCACCGAGCCGGCGACCGGAGCGAGCACGTCGATCAGCCGCGAGGCCGCGAAGCTCTGCTCCTCGACGAGCAGGATGCGCGCGGCGGCGATCTCCGCCGTCCGCTCGCCGGCACCCTCGGGGGTGCCGAACAGGCCGCAGACATCCTCGCGCAGCCGCAACTCGTCCATCATCCGCTTCAGCCGCACCAGCGAGCGCACGCGGGCAAAGAGCGCGGTGTCGTTGACCGGCTTGGTCAGAAAATCGTCGGCCCCGGCTTCGAGGCCGCGCAGCCGGTCGGCAACGTCAGAGAGGGCCGTCACCATCACCACCGGGATCTCGGCGGTGCGCGGGTTGGCCTTGAGCCGGCGGCA
>DATEKP010000239.1:0-4360 GCA_035277405.1 Allostellaceae bacterium
CCGGGGGCAAGCGGCGAGTGGAGGCCCCTGTACCCCGCTTTCGCGGGCTTTCGCGGGGGTGACGGACATCGCTTCCGCCATCAATAGATCTCGGCGTAGCGGGCGCAGATTTCGGCTTCGGTCAGGCCCTCGACGACTTTCAACTCGGCCCCCTTGAAGCGGAGATAGACGTCGAGGAAGGTGTCGCCGAACCATTCCTTCGCTTCCTCGCACGCCGCCAGCTGCTCGAGCGCCTCGGGAAGCGAGCGCGGCAGCGGGCGGACGCCGCATGCCCGGCGTTCCTCCTCGCTCATGTCCCAGAAATTGCGCTCTGGCGGCGCCGGCAATGTGCGCCGGTTGCGGATGCCGTCGACCCCGGCCCACACCAGCGCGCCCAGCGCCAGATAGGGGCTCGCCGCGGCGTCGCACACGCGGTACTCGACGTTGAATTGCTGAGCCGCGCCGTCGCGCCCGAAGATTGGGCAGACGCGGATGCTGGCGCCGCGGTCCTGCACGCCGATGTTGCACCAGGTCGGGGCCCAGCGGTTGGGCCGCAGCCGGATATAAGAGGCCGGCGACGGCGCTGTGATCGCCGCCAGCGCCGGCAGGTGATAGAGGATGCCGGCGACGAAATGCGCGCCGAGCTGGGTCAGCCGGTATGGCCGGCTGGCGTCGTAGAACATCGGCTGGTCGCTGCCGTCGCGCAGGCTGAAATGGATATGCGTGCCGTTGCCGACACCGTCCGGTTCGAGGATCGGCGCCATGATCGCGCGCTGCCCGTTGCGGTGCGCGACGGCGCGCGCCATTTCGCGCTGGACCACCGCCTCGTCGGCGGCGCGCAGGCCGCGCGCCGGAGCGATCGTCACCTCGTATTGCCGCGCGCCGTATTCCGGCAGAAACGTATCGGGGGTCAGCCCGGCGGCGCGCAATGCCGCCATGTAGCTCTCGCCGAACATGCCCTGGCGGCGGTAGGCGTCGAGCGCGTAAGTCGCTCCCGGGCGGTCCTCGACCCCGGTATAGACCAGCTCCTGCTCGAAGGCAGCGAGAATGCTCAGCCCGCCGCGGCCGAGCCGGTCCAACTCGGCTACCGCGCGGCGCAGAAACTGCCGCGGGCAGCACTCCCACGGCTTCTCGTCGGTCGTCATGATGTCGCCGAGATAGAAGCGCTCGGCCGCGCCGCCATCGTCGAACTCGACCTCGACCTTGGTCGATTGGTCGGGCACCAGCATCAGGTCGCCCTCGGTGCCGAACGGCGTATCGTAGATCGGCCCGAATGGCGACATCATGATGTTGCTGTGCGTCAGCCCGATGCCGCGGCGCAGCCGCACCGCCAGATCGTCGCCGATAAACGCCTTGCCGCGCACCAGCCCCGCAAGATCGCAGGTGCCGACGAAGACGAGGGCTTGGCGTATCACGAAGGCCTCCTGCACCCGTAACTTGCAGCTTAAAAAGCAGGGTCATTGCGAGGAGCCATAAGGCGACGAAGCAATCTCGACGACAAGTATTCTGTCGTCGCGACATTGCTTCCCCGCGGGTCAAGGCCGCGGGTCGCAATGACAGCAGCTTGCATTAAGCCTTTGCTGTCAGTCCATCACACCCGGATCGGGTCGAGCAGGCCGCTCTCGATTCCGTCCGGCAGATCGACCCGGAAGCCGCCCGATTGGCGCCGCCACAGGGCGGCATAGGCGCCGCGCGCGGCGAGCAGACGCTCGTGCGTGCCTTCTTCGACGATGCGGCCGCGGTCGAGCACGACCAGCCGGTCCATGCGGCAGATCGTCGATAGGCGGTGCGCGATCGCGATGACCGTGCGCCCTTCCATCAATTCGGCGAGCTGCTCCTGAATGGCGGCCTCGACCTCCGAATCGAGCGCCGAGGTCGCCTCGTCGAGCACCAGGATCGGGGCGTCCTTCAGGATCACGCGGGCCAGGGCGATGCGCTGGCGCTGGCCGCCCGACAATTTGACGCCGCGCTCGCCGACATGCGCGTCGAACCCGGTGCGGCCGTGCCAGTCCTCCAGCCCTTCGATGAATTCGATGGCCTGAGCCCGGCGCGCCGCCGCGACGACCTCCGCCTCGCCGGCGTCGGGGCGGCCGTAGCGGATGTTGTCGCGGATCGAGCGGTGCAACAGCGAAGTGTCCTGCGTCACCATGCCGATCTGCGCCCGCAGACTCTCCTGCGTCAGCCCGGAAATGTCGCGCCCGTCGATCAGGATGCGGCCGCTCTCGGGCCGGTAGAACCCGAGCAGCAGGTGGACGAGCGTCGATTTGCCGGCGCCGGAGCGGCCGACGAGGCCGACCCGCTCGCCCGGCGCGACGTCGAGCTCGAGCCGGTGCAAGACGCCGCCGCGGCGCGCGGCGCGGCCGTAATCGAAGCTGACCCTCTCGAAACGGATCGCGCCGACGGCGCGCGGCAGATCGACCGCGCCCGGCAGATCGGCCATCTGGCGCGGCACCGCGATCGAGCGCATGCCGTCCTGCACCTGGCCGAGATCGTCGAAGATATGGGCGATCTGCTGCGCCAGCCAGCCCGACATGTTGTTGATCTGCCAGGCCATCGGGATTGCCGTCGCGACCGTGCCGACGGCGATCCAGCCACCGCGCCACAAGACGATCGCCAGCGTGCCGGTGCCGACCATCAGCATCGCGTTCATCAGCGCCAGCGACAGCCCCCACCATGTGCCGAGGCGCTGCTGCGCGCGCCAGGTTTCGCTGTGCTCGTCGATACCGTCGCGCACGAATTCGTCCTCGTCGCGGGCGCGGGCGAACAGCTTGACGGTCAGGATATTGGTGTAGCTGTCGACGATCTTGCCGGTCAGGCTGGCGCGCATCTCCGACATGCGGCGCGAGCGCTCGCGCATGCGCGGCAGAAAGCGGCTGAGGACGCCGACATAAAGCCCGAACCAGGCGAGGATCGGCAAAGTCAGCCGCCAGTCGGCCGACGACAGCAGCGCGACCGCGCTGGCGCCGTAGACCACGATGTACCAGATGCCGATGATCGACAGCACGACGCTCTCGCGCAATGCCGGCCCGGTCTGCAGGACACGGGAGGCGATGCGGCCGGCGAAGTCGTTCTGGAAAAAGGTCCAGCCCTGGCGCACGACATGCCAATGGTTCTGCCAGCGCACCAGGTTGGTCAGCCCCGGCGTCATGATCTGGTTGACGACGATCGACTGCGCGAAATGCACGGCCGGGCGGACGACCAGGAACAGCACCGCCATCAGCAGCAATTGCCGCCCCGCCGCCGGCCACAGCGTCTGCGGCGTCTGCGACGAGACCAGCGAGACGATGCGGCCGATGCACACCGGGATCAGCGAGTCGGTGACCGCGACGCACAGCCCGGTCGCGAACAGGGCCGCGATCGGGCGCGGGATCTGGCGCACGAAATGCCAGTAGAAGCGCGGTACGGCGTGCGGCGAATCGAGCGAAGGCGGCGGTGCGTCGGGCGGCAGGCCGGTCGGCTCGAGCCGGCGTTCGAAAAACCGGAGCATCCGCTGCTAAATGCCCGCGCCGGCCCGCATGGTCAACCGTCGGCTGGGCGGGACAGCGATCCGAAATTGCAGATTTGGCCGTAGGCGCCGGCGGGAATCTCCGCCGGCCTCCACTGTCCTGTTGACTTGGTCCCGCTTCCGGTGCACCGATCGCGCGCAGGCCAAGCATGACGCGGCCGGGCGCCAGGAGGCAATCATGCCATCACCGAAAAAGCTGTCGCATCTCGTGTTGCAGACCAACCGGCGCGACGAGATGGTCAAGTGGTACTGCACGGTTCTCGATGCCGAGGTATTGCACGCCAACCGTTTCATCTGCTTCATCAGCTACGACGACGAACACCACCGGGTCGCCTTCATCGATCCCGGCCCGCTCGCCGACAAGGCGCCGGTCGAGGGCAAGACCGCGCGCGCGGGCGGCGAAGTCGGTCTGCACCACGTCGCTTTCACGATGGGGTCGCTCGACGAGTTGGCCGACCAGTACGAGCACCTGAAGGCGCTCGGCATCCGGCCGCATCGCTGCGTCAATCACGGCGTCACGACCTCGATGTATTTTTACGACCCCGATCGCAACCAGGTCGAGCTGCTGGTCGATAATTTCGCCACCGCGATCGACGGCCAGAACTATATGCGGCAGCGCCGCGAGGGCGACAAGAACCCGGTCGGCATCGATTTCGACCCGGACGAGATGGTCGCCCGCATCCGCGGCGGCCTCGAAATCCGGGAACTGCAGACGATCAACGCCTGACCAGTTCCCCTCTTCCTATTCGAAAGAGGGCGGCGGCGAAACTCTGCTCGGGTCCCCGCGCAGGCGGGGACCCATTTTCCCGCTGTCCATGCCCCGGACGCATGGGTCCCTGCCTGCGCGGGTACCCAAATTGCTGGCCGGGTCAAGCC
>DATEKP010000240.1:0-3935 GCA_035277405.1 Allostellaceae bacterium
GGAATTACATGGTGGCTGCGGCGCTCATCTATTCATTGCCGCCGATCGCGATCTTCTACGCGCTGCGCCGCTACATCGCCGCCGGCCTGACGGTCGGCGCGGTCAAGGGATAGGGCCGCCCGGGGCCCAATCCGATCGTTCGTGCCCGGCCAAGCCCGGCCAAGGCGAACAGGGCTGGACGGAGCACCTTACGCCAGCGCCGGCTGCTTCGCTTTGGCGGGGGCCGCGAAGGCCGGCATGACTTCGGTGGCGAAGCGCTCCAATTGTTCGAGGCATAGGGCTTTCGGCACGCCGACCGACAGGGAGACCGAGACGCGGTCGAGGCCGGGATAGCGCTGCTCGATCGCCTTCAGGTGCTCGACGATCTGCTCGGGCGAGCCGCACAAGACGCCGCCGGCGCGGATCGCGTCCTCGATGCGCGGCAATTTCGCAGTCGGGGCACGCCGCGGGTCGCGCATGATCTCGATCTGCGCGTCGGTCAATGCGCGCACGAGGCGCAACTCGCCGAACATCTTCATGTTCTCTTCGTAGTACTTGCCGGCCTGGCGGATGCCTTCTTCGCGGCTGTCGGCGATGAAGAAATGGAAGCCGAAGGCGAGCCGCTCGCCGAGTTCGAGGTCGATGCCACGATTTTTGTGCACCTCCTGCCATTTGAGGACGACGCTGTGCATCGCGCCGCCTTCGGCCGAGCCGCCGCCGACCAGTCCCCGGATGCCCATCCTGGCCATGAAGTCGATGGCCCGCTCGCTGCCGCCCTGGATCGGCTGCCAGCATTCGACCGGACGCCGTAACGGCCGCGGCACCAGCGTCAGCTCCTGCAGCTGATACCCGCGATAGGGGACTTCCGGCGGCAGCGTGTAGTGCTTGCCCTTATGGGAAAAGCTCTCTTCGTTGAAGGCCTTGAAGATGATCTCGACCTGCTCCTCGAAGAGTTCGCGGTTGGCCGGCTGGTCGAGCAAGGGTGAGCCGAACGTCTCGACCTCGCGCGTATGATAGCCGCGCCCGACCCCGAACGTGATGCGCCCGCCCGAAAGGATGTCGGCCGTCGCGTAATCCTCGGCGAGGCGCAGCGGGTGCCACATCGGGCAGATGTTGAACCCGCAGCCGAGACGCAGCCGCGTTGTCACGTGCGCGAGGTGCAACGCCGCCATCAAGACGTTGGGGATGCACTCGTAGCCCTCGCGCTGGAAATGGTGCTCGGCCATCCAGAACGTGTCGTAGCCGAGGCGGTCCATCAGCATCGCCATCGCCTCGGCCTTGTCGAACACGCTGGCGAGGTGCTCGTTCGGATAAAGCCGGTCGTTGACCGGCACGCCGCCATAGCCGACATCCTCGAGATCGACGTGGCCGGCGAACAGGCTGTCGAATTTGGTGATCATCGCGGGTCCTCCGTCCGATCTCTGGCGGCGCGCCGCGCGGATACTGGACCGGAGACGCGGGACCGGTCAAACCGCGTTGTCACGAAATGCCGCGCATTCTTTGCAGGACCAACCCGGCGATGGCGGCCGGGGCCTCGTCCGGGATCGCGAAGCACGAGCTGACATTGATCTCGCACAGCACATAGGTGTCATCGCCCGCGGCGGTGCGCGGCCCGTAGAGGAAATCGGCGTCCCAGATGATCGGCAGCAAGCCCGGCTCGATGCCGAGCACCTCCATCATCTGCGGCGTCCACTCCCTCTCCATCTTTGCCCGCAGCGCTTGGAACGGGGCGGCGTCGGGACCGTGCATGATGCGCGGCCCCGGCTGCGCCGCCGGCGAGTTCGGCCCATCAGGGGGCGGCGGGATCAGCGCCTTGATCAGCTGGTGCCCGAAGCCGACGACCTTGTCGGCTCCCATGTAGCAGCGGATCATGCCGTCCGGCAGGCGCTGTTGATAAGGCTGATCGACGATGCAGCCGCCCGCCGCGAAATACGCCTCGCAGCGGCGCATGAAGTCTGACAACGGCATCTCTTCCGGCATGCTGCCGCGCTCGGCGTGCAGCACCCGCACCAGGCTCGCCTCGTCGAAGCCCGCGGCCGGTTCAACCTTCCACACCCCCTGGCCGCCATTGCCGCGGTTCTGCTTGACGACGCGCGGGCCGCTCTCGCGCAGCCGCGGCGGGAAGCTGTCGCGAAATTCGGCCGCGCTGCGGTAGAGATGGGTGTCGCTGCCCCAACCGAAATGCCTGGTGCGGTACAGCACCTCCTTTACGCCCATCTTGAGGATGATTTCGGTGTGCGCGCTGACCCAGGGGCCGCGCGCCGCCACCTCGCGCAGCAGCGGGTCGAGCTGCGCCCGCGTTTTCCCGCGACGGATCGGATCGACCCAGACGAGGACGCCATCGGCGGCCAGCAACTGCTCGCGCACCTCGTCCGCGAACTCCTCGTCGTAGACCGCCGGCTCGGCGTGGATCCCGGCGGCCTCCAGCTCTTCGAAGATGCGGTGAAAGCGATTGTTCTGCGGGGTCGCGGTCCGCCGCGCCTCGCGATCGCCGCGCCACAGGATCGCGACGGTATAGGGTTCATTTCGGGGCATCGTCCGCTCCTTTTTATTCAGCCGTGACGCCACTACGGGACCGGCGAGGCTCGCGGGCAAAGCCGCGCCGCAGCCGCCGATGACGAAGGCAGATTGAGAGAGTCCAGGTCGTCCATGACGTACCCCGCCACTGCGACCGCGCCTCGATCGGCACGGTCGGGACAGGGCAACGCTTGGCCGGTTAAGGCTGACGGGCGGTTGCCGACGACCTGACCGCGATGCTCATCCAGGCGAGGCTGGCTGTCAACGGGCCGCTGTCAGCGGCGTCCGCCTGCCGCATGCGCGGCTCGCCCATTGCCAGCCGGCCGTCGGCGCGCCACTCTCTCGCCCGACAGCAGCGGAGGGTCCCGCCATGGCAGACGACCACCATCCCCACGGGCACGCGCATGGGTCGGAATTGTCCGAGATGCAGCTTCGGGTGCGGGCGCTCGAAAGCATCCTGACCGAGAAGGGCTACGTCGATCCTGCGGCGCTCGACCAGATCGTCGAGGCGTGCGAGACCAAGATCGGCCCGCATAATGGCGCGCGCATCGTCGCGCGCGCCTGGGCCGATCCCGCGTTCAAGCAGCGCCTGTTGGCCGACGCCAGCGAGGCGGCCAATTCCTTGGGCTACATCAGCCCGGTCGGGGCCCACCTGATCGCGGTCGAGAACACGCCCAAGACCCACAACATGATCGTCTGCACGCTGTGCTCGTGCTACCCGTGGGAGGTTCTGGGGCTGCCGCCGGTCTGGTACAAATCGGCCCCCTACCGCTCGCGCGCAGTCATCGATCCGAAGGGGGTCCTGGCCGAGTTCGGCGTCAAATTGCCGGCCGAAACCGAGATCCGCGTCTGGGACTCGACGGCCGAGACGCGCTTCCTGGTGCTGCCGATGCGTCCCGCAGGCACCGACGGGTGGAGCGAAGAGGAGCTTGCCCGCCTTGTCACCCGCGACAGCATGGTCGGCACCGGCCTGGCGAAGTCGCCGCGCGAGGTCAAGCGATGAGCAACACGGTCCACGACATGGGCGGCATGCACGGGTTCGGCCCGGTTGTCGCCGAGCCGAGCGAGCCGCCGTTCCACGAGGCGTGGGAAGGCCGCGTGCTGGCGATGCAGCGGGCGATGGGCTTCACCCGGCTGTGGACGATTGATGGCGGCCGCGCCTCGCTCGAAAGCCTGCCGCCGGTGACATACCTTGCTTCCTCCTATTACGAGCGCTGGTTTCTCGGTCTGGAGAAGCGGGTCGTCGCGCACGGGCTGGTCGGCGAGGACGAGATCGCCGCCGGCCGCTCGCTGCGCCCCGGCATCCGCCTCAACCGCAAGCTGACCGCCGCCGATGTGCCGCGCACGACAACCCGCGGCAATTTCGAGCGGCCGGCCCCCGGTCCCGCGCGCTTCAAGGCGGGCGACCGGGTGCGCACGCGCAACATCAACCCGAAGAG
>DATEKP010000241.1:0-2278 GCA_035277405.1 Allostellaceae bacterium
CGACCGGCAAGGAAGCCGCGGCGGCAAACGACACGCTGTCGGGCAGCGGCGCCAGGCGATGGCTCGGCACCGCGGCGTGCTCGGCCCAGCCCTCCCAGTCGCACAGGGCGACGACGCGGGTGCCGGCGGCCGGGCCGCTGCCGTCGGCGGCTTCGCGCAATACGACGCCGGCAATGTCCTGCCCCGGCCGCCAGCCCTCCGGGCGCACCTGGAACAGCCTGAGTTCGCCGCGGTTGAGCGAGAACGCGTGCACCGCGACCAGCGCCTCGTTCGCGCGCGGCTCGGGCTCCGCGACCTCGCGGATCGCGACCGGCTCCGGCCCGGATGGCGTGTTGACGACGGCGAGCATGCGAGCCGTTCCCCTCACAAATTGCCCCTCTCCCGCACTGCGGAAGAGGGAGGGACCCATCGCGCCAGCAATGGGAGGGTGAGAGTCTATCGTGAGTCCCCCTCACCCTGCCCTCTCCCCCAGTGGGGGAGAGGGTTCAACAACGTCAGTTCAGCCTGAGATCGGTGATGTGCTTCGGGTCGGGCTTCAACTCGCCCTTTTCGACGCGGAGCACGATATCGGTCAGGATCGCATTGGTCGGCGTCGGCAAGCCGATCTCCTCGCCCTTCCGCACGACAAAGCCGTTGAGGAACGGGATCTCGGTGCGGCGTCCCTTGACCATGTCCTGGCCGGTCGACGGGCGATGCTCGCCGCCGCCGGTGTTGGCGACCGCCAGGCGGTGCTCGTCGATCTCCTGCTGCGCCTTGGGATCGCCCTCGCCGGCGCGCGCCAAGGTCTCGGGGTCCATGTGGCTGACCTCGTCGAACGTATAGCCGAGCGCCTGGCCGACGCGGATCGCCTCGCTGCCCAGCCGGTTCGAGAAATGCCGCAGCGCGTCGTTCTTGACGACTTCGCGGCCGATCAGACCGGTGCAGGCGGAAAGCCCGTTGCCCATCACGTTGGTCACCAGTTTCGACCAGCGCTCGCCCCACAGATTCTCGGTGACGAAGGCGCTGTCGGCGTTGGCGAGCAGGCCGCAGACTTCCTTGGCGCGCTCGGTAACGCGGCCGTGCACCTCGCCGACGCGGAACACGGTGTGCTTCGACCCGGATTTGCCGGCGGCGCGCCTGATCTGCCCCGGCGCGTGCAGTTCGACCGTGATCGAGCTGGCGATCGACCCCAAGGTTTTGCCCCAGCCGACGACCCCGGCGATCGTCTCCTCGTTCATGCAGTTCTGCAGCGACACGACATAACCGTCGGGCGCCAGGTATTGCCTGATCATCATCGTCGCCCACGCCGTGTCGTAGGATTTGGTGCAGACGAAGGCGATGTCGATCGGCTGCTCCTTCGAAAGGTGCTGCAATTCGGTGACGTGCAATGCCCGCACCGGTACCGTGAACGGCTCGACGTCGCGCAGATGGGTGATCGTCAGCCCATGATTTTTCATGTGCTCGACATGCTCGGGCCAGAAATCGACAAAGGTCACGTCTTCGCCGGCCTTGACCATGTGCGCCCCGGCATAGCCGCCGACCGCCCCGGTGCACACGACCGCAATCTTCTTCCCCGTCGCCATTCCCGCTTCCTCCGCTCCGTCCGGCGCACTGCCGCAGATCTCCTGCCGATCCTAGTACGAGCCGGCATCGCGGGGGAAGCGTCAGCGCCGCGGGCGGGCCCCCGCGCGCGCAGCAGCTTTTGCCGGGGGTCGGCGGTGCGGCGGCGCCGCACCCGAGCGGCGGCGCGGCTTTTTCTTGCGGTTTCTACGGCGCAGGCGGGCGGCGATCCACGCCACCAGCCGAAAGCCATGCCCATCCGCAAAAATCGCAAGCGGCAATCCGATCAGCGCCAGCGCCATTACCGCGCTGGAAACGCGTTCGAGCCGCGGATGCCCGCCGAGCACGACGACGACAAAGCCGAGCGTCAGCCCGAGGCCGAAGACCAGCAGCGCCGTTTTGGTGTAGCGCATGGGTTCACCGAAGACCCTCTCCCGCACCGCCGTCGGCTCCGCGAGGATCATACATCAGCAGGCGCGTCCCCAGGGGTTCACCGGCTCCGCTTTGCATGCTTCCCCAAATGGCCGAACCTAACCGTTATGAGGCGGAGCCGGCGCCCGAACCCGCCTCGCCGGTTTGCGAGGATGATCGGCGGCTGCTGCCGTTGCGGCGGCCTCGCGGTCTTCGGCCTCCTTCGCCAGGCGCAGCGCCCGCAATCGGCTCGTCTTGGCGGCTTCTATTTGCCGAAGCTCGGCAGTGGCGGGATTACCCTTAATCGACTGCATGTTCCTGATCCCTA
>DATEKP010000242.1:0-4256 GCA_035277405.1 Allostellaceae bacterium
TGAGGAACTGCACCTCGCCCGGCTGCATCGATCGCTCGGCGAATTGCGCATCGCGCCGCCGCTCGGCGACGCGGCGTTGAAGATCGTCATGCGCGAGGTGATCCGCCGCAACGGCGTCGCGACCGGCATCGTCTACTTGCAGGCGACGCGCGGCGCGGCGCCGCGCGACCACGCCTTCCCGAAGTCGGCATAGCCGACCCTGGTGGTCACCTCGCGCCGCTCGCGCCCGCCCGATCCGCGGCTCGGCGAAACCGGCATCGCCGTCATCACGATCCCCGATATCCGCTGGCAACGCTGCGACATCAAGTCCGTGGCATTGATCCCCAACGTCCTCGGCAAGCAGCAGGCGCGCGAGGCCGGCGCCTACGAGGCATGGCAGATCGACGGCGCGGGGCAGGTCACCGAAGGCACCTCGACCAACGCCTGGATCGTCACCGCCGACAACGCGGTGGTGACCCGCGCCGCCGACCACGCGATCTTGAACGGCGTCACCCGCCTCGCCGTGTTCGATATCATGGCGCGCGAGGGCTATCGGCTGGTCGAGCGGCCATTCACCGCCGAGGAGGCGAAGGCGGCGCGCGAAGCCTTCCTGACCAGCACGACCGCCGATCTCCTGCCGGTCGTGCGCATCGACGGCGCACCGGTCGGCGACGGCACGCCCGGCCCGCTCAGCCGCAAATTGCGCGCCGCCTATCTGGCGCACGCCGCGTCCGCCGCCATATGAGCCTCTCGCTGCCGGAAATGGCGGCGCTGCGGCGGCCGCGCGCGATCCTGTTCGACTGGGACAACACGCTGGTCGACAGCTGGGCGACGATCCACGAGGCGCTGAATTTCCTGATGCGCGCGCTGGGCCGTCCGGAATGGTCGCCGGCCGACACGCGCCAGCGCGTCCGGCTCAGCCTGCGCGAATCCTTTCCGCTGCATTTCGGCGAACGATGGGAAGAGGCGCAGCGAATCTATCTCGACCGCTTCCGGGAAATCCATCTCGAGCGGTTGACGCCGTTGCCCGGTCGCGCCGCTATGCTGCAACAGCTCGCGGCCGAGGGAATTTTCCTCGGCATTGTCAGCAACAAGACCGGCGAAATCCTGCGCCGCGAGGTGGCGCGGCTCGGCTGGTCGGAGTTGTTCGGCAGCATTGTCGGCGCCGGCGACGCGGCCGCCGACAAGCCGGCCTGCGAGCCGGTGTATCTCGCGCTGCAGGCGAGCGGGGTGCCGCCGGGCGAGGAGGTGTGGCTGGTCGGCGACACCGCGATCGACATCGAATGCGCCGAGAAATCGGGCTGCGTCTCGGTGCTGCTCGGCGATATGGCCTCGCCCGAGGAATTTGCCCGTTTCGCGCCGCGCCTGACTTTCCCGGACGGGGAGGGGCTGTTCCGCTCGCTGCGGGACTTGCGCTTCGACGCCGGGCGCCCATCTTCCTAGGCTGTGCGGCGCCCGTCTCGCGCGTTCGTTTAGCTCCTCCGGGCCTACGCCGCGGCCCCAAGAATGATGGGGGGACCTCCCATGTCTTCCGAAAAAGCGCAAAACGTTCAAGACGTCTTTCTCAACCACGTCCGCAAGAACAAGACCCCGGTGACCGTGTTTCTCGTCAACGGCGTCAAGCTGCAAGGCATCATCACCTGGTTCGATAATTTCTGCGTACTGCTGCGGCGCGACGCCCATTCGCAGCTGGTCTACAAGCACGCGATCTCGACGGTCATGCCGGCGCAGCCGATCCAGCTGTTCGAAGGCGGCAAGGAAGCGGGCGAACTCTGAGCCGCAGCGAACCGGCAGAAGCGGCGCCGACCAGCCGCGCCCTCGTCATTCATCCCGCCCTCAGGCAGCCCGCCGGCGATGCGCCGGCGGCGGGCGGTCGCTCGACCCAGGCGCGCCTCGACGAGGCAGTCGGGCTGGCGCAGGCAATCGCGCTCGATGTGATCCGCGCCGAGATCGTGCGGCTCGGCCGGCGCGTGCCGGCGACCTTGTTCGGCGGCGGCAATGTCGAAACCCTGGGCCAGGTTGTCGCCGACAACCGTATCGGCCTCGTCGTCATCGACGCCGCGGTGTCGCCGGTGCAGCAGCGCAATCTCGAACGGCGCTGGCAGGCCAAGGTCATCGACCGCACCGGCCTCATTCTCGAAATTTTCGGCGAGCGCGCGCGCACCCATGAGGGGCGATTACAGGTCGAGCTGGCAGCCTTGTCATACCAGCGCTCGCGGCTGGTGCGCTCGTGGACCCACCTCGAACGCCAGCGCGGCGGGTTCGGCTTCCTGGGCGGCCCCGGCGAGAGCCAGCTCGAACTCGACCGCCGGCTGATCGGCGAACGCATCGCCAAGCTGCGCCGTGAGCTTGACGACGTGAAGCGCACCCGCGCCTTGCACCGCGAGGCGCGCCGCCGCGTGCCCTATCCCGTCGTGGCCTTGGTCGGCTATACCAATGCCGGCAAATCGACCTTGTTTAACCGTTTGACCCGCGCGGCGGTCGGCGCCGAGGATCAGCTGTTCGCGACCTTGGACCCGACGATGCGCCGCCTCGACCTGCCGTCCGGCCGCAAGGCCATCCTCAGCGATACGGTCGGCTTCATCTCCGACCTGCCAACCCACCTCGTCGCCGCCTTCCGCGCGACGTTGGAAGAGGTGACCGAGGCCGACATCGTCGTGCATGTACGCGACGCGCACCACCCCGACAGCGAGGCGCAGCGCGCCGACGTGCTGGCGGTGCTGGCCGATCTCGGTCTCGGCGAATTGGCGGAAGACGGGCTGATCGAAGTTTTGAACAAGATCGATTTATTGGACCCGGCGGAACGGGCGATGCTGTTGAACCAGGCGCAGCGCAACTCGCAGACAGTGGCGCTGTCGGCGGCGACCGGGGAGGGCTGCGGCGCGCTGTTGGGCCTGCTTGACGGGCGTTTGGAGGAGGGCGCCCGCGCGGTGCGGCTCGACGTGCCGCTCAGCGACGGCAAGACATTGGCGTGGATTTACGCGCACGGCGAGGTCTTGGGCCGCCGCGACGACGGCGAGGCGGCGCATCTCTCCGTGCGCCTCTCCGACGCCGATCTCGGCCGCCTGCGCCACCGGCAAAGGCTGCATTGACGAGGATCGCGCTGAACCGCGCACTTGCGGTAAATGATTGCGGCCCGGCGGAGGACGGATCGATGAAACGGGAGCAGGTGCTCGCGGCGCTTAGAGATCATGAACAGGAGTTGCATCGTGCCGGGATATCGCGCCTGTATCTGTTCGGTTCGGTCGCACGCGATCAGGCTCGCGCCGGAAGCGATGTGGACCTGTTTTTCGACACCGATGATCCGCGCTTCAGCCTGATCGAGCTGATCGACTTGCAGGAGCACATCACCGCGATTCTGGGCACCACTACCGACGTGATGACACGTGCCAGCCTGCATCCGATGCTGCGATCGCAAATCGAAGCCGAGGCATTGCGTGTGTTCTGACGATGCCCCGCAGCATTCTGCTCCGCCTCGCGGACATCCAGGAAGCCATCAAGGGCATCGTCGGTCTGACCGCAAATGGCTCATACGACTCCTTCGCGCGCGATTGGGCCATGCAGCGCGCGGTCGAGCGTGCGCTGGAGATTATCTCCGAAGCGAGCCGTCATATTCCCGATGAATACAAGACCCTTGCCCCGCATATCCCATGGCGCCAAATTGCAGCGATCGGGAATCTGCTGCGGCACGAATACCAGCGCACCGACAGTTCGGCCGTGTGGAACATCGTTGTCGAACATGTGCCGAGCTTGGAGAGGGCCGTCGATCGGCTGATCGCAGCGGCAAACGAGCGCGAGCCGCCATGACACGCACAAGGCGCGTAGATGGGTAGAGCGCAGCGAAACCCACCATCCGGGGCGCCAATGATGGGCTTCGCGTTACTCAGCCCATCCTACGGCAGTGTTCACGTCAACAGGTGCGTCCAACCCTCAGCAGTGACCGGGGCGAAGCCGAGCGCTTCCCAGAAGGCTTCACTGCCGCGCGCGGCGTTGACCGTGACGCGCCGGCCCGCCATCGGCAGCCGATCGAGCAGCGCCAGTGCCAGCCGGCGCGCGATGCCGAGGCGGCGATACGGCGGGCGCACGTAAAAGCGCCGCATGCGGAATGCGCCGGCGATTGACGGTTCGACGGTAACGCCGCCGATGCCGGCGAGGGCATCCTCCGAATAGGCCGCCAGCAGAGCCTCGCCGGGACGGGTAAACCGCTGCTCGCCGGATTCCCATTCCGACGCCAGCCGGTCCAGCATGTTGTAGCGCTCCGCCCGGGCATCCCGGCG
>DATEKP010000243.1:0-8915 GCA_035277405.1 Allostellaceae bacterium
ACGCGGATTTCGGTTGCTGCCATTTCGATGTCATTGCGAGCGAAGCGAAGCAATCTGGTCGAGATTGCTTCGTCGCTGCGCTCCTCGCAATGACGGAAATAGCGTCAGGCCGCCAGCGCCGCGGCTACGAGCTGCTTCTGCTCCTCGACATGGCGGCGGAACACGCCGGTGGCCGGCGAGGCCGCCTCGGTGCGGCCGACGAAGCTGGGTCGTTTCGCGGCGACATCGAGGCCGGCGAGGACCTGCTCGATGCGCCGATCGACAAAGCCCCAGGCGCCCATGTTCTGCGGCTCTTCCTGGCACCACACGATCTCGGCGTTGCGGTAGCGCCGCAACTCCTTGCCGAGGCTGACGAAAGGGAACGGGTAGAGCTGCTCGACGCGCAGCAATGCCACGGTGCGGTCGCCGCTTTCGGCGCGCGCCTTCGCCAGATCGAAATACACCTTGCCGCTGCACAACACGACGCGGCGCACCTTGTCGTCGTCGGCGATCCCTTCGGCTTCGCCGATGACCCGGTGAAACACGGTGCCCGGTCCCATCTCGGCAAGCGGCGACATAACTTCGCGCGCCCGCAGCAGCGATTTCGGCGTGACGACGACCAGCGGCTTGCGGAAATTGCGGCGGATCTGGCGGCGCAGCGCGTGGAAATAATTGGCTGCATTCGTGATGTTGCAGACCTGCATGTTGTCCTCGGCGCACAGCTGCAGGCAGCGTTCGAGCCGCGCCGAGGAATGCTCCGGCCCCTGCCCTTCGTAGCCGTGCGGCAGCAACAGCACGAGGCCGCTCATGCGCAGCCACTTGGCCTCGCCCGAGGACAGGAACTGGTCGATGATGACCTGCGCGCCGTTGGCGAAATCGCCGAATTGCGCCTCCCAGATCACCAAGGTCTTCGGGTCGGCCAGGCTGTAGCCGTATTCGAAGCCGACGACGGCGGCCTCCGACAACGGGCTGTCGATGATGTCGAAGCGTTCCTGCCCGTCCTTCACATGGTTGATCGGGACGTAGCGCGTCTCGCTTTCCTGATCGACCAGCACGGCGTGGCGGTGCGAGAACGTGCCGCGGCCGCTGTCCTGCCCCGACATGCGGACATGCGTGCCCTCGGCGCACAGCGTCGCGATCGCCAGCGCCTCGCCGGTCGCCCAGTCGACGCCCTCGCCCGAGGCAATCGCCTCGCGCTTGGCGTCGAGTTGGCGGGCGACCTTGCGGTTCAGGTGGAAGCCGGCCGGTACGGTCGCGAGAGCCTGCCCGATCTCGCGCAGCGATTCGAGCGGTACGCCGGTGTCGCCGCGGCGGTCGTCATCGGGCGCCGGCTCGAACCCGGCCCAGGCGCCTTCGAGCCAATCGGCCTTGTTCGGGCGATATGTCGCGGCAGCGGCGAATTGGGTTTCGAGATCGGCGACGAAATCAGTGGCCAGCGCCGCGGCCGCGGCCTCGCCGAGCACCCCGTCGCGTACCAGCCGCTCCGCGTAGAGCTGCCGCGTCGTCGGATGCCGGGCAATCGTGCGGTACATCAAGGGCTGCGTGAAGGCCGGTTCGTCGCCCTCGTTGTGGCCGTGCCGGCGGTAGCAGAACAGGTCGATGACGACGTCTTTCTTGAAGCGCTGGCGGTATTCGACCGCGGCACGTGCCACAGCGACGACCGCCTCCGGATCGTCGCCGTTGACGTGGAAAATCGGCGCCTGGATGCCCTTGGCGACATCGGACGGATAGGGGCTGGAGCGCGCGTAGGACGGTGCCGTCGTAAAGCCGATCTGGTTGTTGACGATCACGTGGATCGTGCCGCCGGTGCGGAAGCCGCGCAGGTCGGAGAGTTCGAGGCTTTCGGCGACGAGGCCCTGGCCGGCGAAGGCGGCGTCGCCATGCATCAGGATGCCGACGACGCGCCTGCGCTCCGCGTCTCCGCGCTGATGCTGCTTGGCGCGCACCTTGCCGAGCACCACCGGGTTCACCGCTTCCAGATGCGACGGGTTGGCGGCGAGCGACAGATGGACGGTGCGGCCGCCGATCTCGCGGTCGGTCGAGGTGCCGAGATGGTATTTGACATCGCCCGAGCCGTGCACGTGATCGGGGTTGGCGGCGTGGCCCTGAAACTCGGAGAAGATCGCGGCGTAGGGCTTGCCCATGAAATTGGCGAGCACGTTGAGTCGGCCGCGATGCGGCATGCCGATCACGGATTCCTCGACGCCGAGTTCGGCGCCGCGGCGCAGGATCGCCTCCAATGCCGGCATCAAGGATTCGGCGCCCTCAATGCCGAAGCGCTTGGTGCCGGTATAGCGGCGGTCGAGAAAGCGCTCGAACGTCTCGGCGACGGTCAGGACGCGCAAGACCTCCTTTTTCGCCGCTTTGGTCAGGCCGGGGCGGGCCTCGCCGCCCTCGAACTGCTGCTGGATCCATTGGCGCTCTTCGAGCACCTGGATGTGCATGTACTCGATGCCGATGCTGCCGCAGTAGATGCCGCGCAGCAGCGCAATCAACTCGCGCAATGTCGCGCGCTCGCGACCGAGCAGGTTGTTGATGAAGATGTCGCGGTCGAGATCGGCCTCGCTGAAGCCGTAGGTGCGGAAATCGAGCTCAGGGTGGGGGCGGCGCGCTTCGAGGCCGAGCGGGTCGAGATCGGCTTCGAGATGGCCGCGCACCCGGTAGGCGCGGATCAGGTTGAGGGCGCAGATCGAATCGATGGCGGCCGGGCGGAAATCGGCGGTCGCGATCGGCGCAGCGGGCCGCTCGGCGCCGTTGGGCAGCGGCGGCAACGGCCGGGCCCATTCCGGCCCGGCGCGCTCGGCTTCGAGTGCCGCCCGCTCGTCGCCGATCTGGCCAAAAAACTGCCGCCAGCTCTCATCGACCGCCGCCGGGTCGTCGAGAAACCGGCCGTACAGCTCGGCAATGAACTCCGCATTGGCGCCGGACAGAAATGTGTTCGGATCGATTTCGGGCATCAGAAAACCTTGCACCACCCGTCATTGTCGTCCCCCCGCAAGCGGGGACCCACCGCAGCCATGGATACCGGCTTGCGCCGGCATGACAATATGGGGCCGATATTGAGATTTCCTTGGCGATTTCACCGCCACCCGACATGCACGAAGCATGCAGGCGCTTGAAATCCGTACGGCGGAACCGTACGTTTCGGCATGCACATTCGCAGCGTCCGGCATCGAGGGCTGTTGCGCCTGATCGAAGATGACGATGCACGGGGGCTTCGGCCCGATTTTGCGAGGCGGGTCCGCAACATTCTCGCGGTGCTGATTGCAGCCGCCGACATGGACGGGGTCGTCGGGCCGCCGGGCTGGCGCATCCACCGGCTCACCGGCGATCGCGCGGGAACCTGGAGCATTTCGGTGAACGAGAACTGGCGGCTTACTTTCGACATCGAGCAGGGCGAAGTCGCGAACCTCAATCTGGAGGACTATCATTGATGGAAAGCAGCGCGCCGACCCGTATCGGCATGGCTCCGCCCCAGGTCGGAACCTTCATCCGCGAGGAAATCCTCGACGAACTCGGGTTGTCGGTTAGCGAAGCGGCGAGGGTGCTCGGCGTGCGCCGCGCCACGCTGTCGGACCTGGTCAACGGCAACGCAGCGTTATCCGCGGAAATGGCGCTGCGGATTGAGAAAGCCTTCGGCATCAAGATGGAAACGCTCCTGAATCTGCAGGCTTGGCACGACGCGCACGCCATGCGCGAGCGCGCCGATGAGATCGCGGTCACCCCTTATCGACCAAGCGGTAGGTGAGTCGGCCTTAGCGCAAACCACCTCGCTTGGTATTGATCGGTGCTTGAGGGCCGCGCTGATCAGGACATTGGTGTCTATTACAACCCTCATCTTATAAGCGGCTGCGCCTCGGTCCGAGCCTCCTCGATCAAGCGGTCAATGTCATCGTCGGTCAACCCGGCCGCAATCACCCGCGCCCGCGCCTCTCGGCGCCCCGGGATCATTTCATCGGCCTGGATCGTAACTGTAACGCGATCGTTCGGATCGAGGCCGCGGCGAGCCAACTCTGCCGTGACTTCACCCACGGTTGTTTCGATAATTTCCACTTGCTGCGCCATTGCCGCCCTCCTCGGCGCTATTTATCCCGCGGCCGGCGCCACGTCAAACGGAGGACAATGGCTGCGCAGATTGGCTTGGGCACAGCGAACCAGATGAATTCGAACGCAAATTATGGGTTTCGCTTCGCTCGACCCATCCTACGGGCTGGGCACTGAGGTACGGTGGATATTCGAGGGGTTACTGAGTTCGTGCCTATCTATGACCAGATACAAGACGGCCACCAGATCATGTGGTCAAGGCGAACCCGGTAACCGAAGAATATTCGCAAGGGAGTGCGAGCCAAAGGCCAGTTCCGCCAATAAAGCGCTGTCACCCGCCCAGCACCCGCTTCATCGTCTCGCCGATCGCCGCCGGGCTTTCGGTCACAGTGATGCCGGCGCTCCGCATCGCCTCCATCTTGTCCTGAGCGCCGCCTTTGCCACCGGCGATGATCGCGCCGGCGTGGCCCATGCGGCGGCCGGGCGGCGAGGCGGCGCCGGCGATGAAGCCGACCATCGGCTTCTTGCGCCGGTTCGATTTGATGAACTGGGCGGCCTCTTCCTCGGCGGCGCCGCCGATCTCGCCGATCATGACGATCGCCTCGGTCTCGTCGTCGGCGAGAAACATCTCCAGGACGTCGATGAAATCGAGGCCGTGGATCGGGTCGCCTCCGATGCCGACGCAGCTCGATTGCCCGAGGCCCGCCGCCGTCGTCTGCGCCACCGCCTCGTAGGTCAAGGTGCCGGAGCGCGACACGATGCCGACCTTGCCGCGCCGATGAATGTGGCCCGGCATGATGCCGATCTTGCATTCGCCGGGGGTGATGACGCCCGGGCAGTTGGGGCCGATCAGCCGGCTTTTCGTGCCGTCGAGCGCCCGCTTGGCGCGTACCATGTCGAGAACCGGGATGCCCTCGGTGATGCACACGACAAGTTCGATGCCGGCGTCGATCGCCTCGAGGATCGCGTCGGCGGCATAGGCCGGCGGCACGTAGATCGCACTCGCCGTGGCGCCGGTCTTGGCGCGCGCCTCGTGCACGGTGTCGAACACCGGCAGGTCGAGATGTTTGGTGCCGCCCTTCCCCGGCGTAACGCCGCCGGCCATCTTGGTGCCGTAGGCGATCGCCTGCTCGGAATGGAATGTGCCCTGCGAGCCGGTGAAGCCCTGGCAGATCACCGTCGTCGCGGCGTTGACGAGGATCGCCATCACGCCGCCTCCCGGAGCGCCGCGACGGCCTTGCGGGCGGCGTCCTCGAAATTCTCGGCGGCGACGAGCGGCAGGCCCGATTGCGCCAGGATGCGCCGGCCCAATTCGACATTGGTGCCTTCGAGCCGCACCACCAGCGGCACGTGCAGGTTCACTTCGCGCGCCGCCGAGACGATGCCCTCGGCGATCACGTCGCAGCGCATGATCCCGCCGAAGATGTTGACGAGGATCGCCTCGACGTTGGGGTCAGACAGGATCAGCTTGAAGGCGACGGTCACCCGCTCCTTTGTCGCGCCGCCGCCGACATCGAGGAAATTGGCCGGGCTGCCGCCATAGAGCTTGATGATGTCCATCGTCGCCATCGCGAGGCCGGCACCGTTAACCATGCAGCCGATATTGCCATCGAGCTTGACATAGTTGAGCGCGTGCTTGCCGGCTTCGAGCTCGATCGGGTCCTCCTCGTCCTCGTCGCGCAATGCCTCGATGTCGGGATGGCGGAACAGCGCGTTATCGTCGAAGCCGATCTTGGCGTCGAGCGCGAGCAGATCGCCGCCGCCGGTGACGACCAGCGGATTGATCTCGACCAATGCGGCGTCGAGTTCGGTGAAGGCGCGGTAGAGCGCATCGACGAGAGCGACCATCGCAGCGACCTGCGCGCCCTTCAGGCCAAGGCCGAATGCGAGCCGGCGGCCGTAAAACGGCGACAGACCGGCCGCCGGGTCGATCGCTAGGCGCTGGATTTTCTCCGGCGCGCGCGCCGCCAACTCCTCGATCTCGACCCCGCCTTCCGCCGCGCCGATCAAGGTGATGCGGCCCGAGCCGCGGTCGATCGACAGCGCGAGATAGAGTTCGCGGGCGATGTCGCAGCCGGTCTCGACATAGACCCGCTTGACCTCGCGCCCCTCGGGGCCGGTCTGGTGCGTGACCAATTTATGGCCGAGCAGCGCCTTCGCGGCCGCCGCCACTTCGTCCTCCGAACGCGCCAGCTTGACCCCGCCGGCCTTGCCGCGCCCGCCGGCATGGATCTGCGCCTTGACCGCCCACACCCCTCCACCGAGCTTCCGCGCCTCTTCGACGGCCTCGGCCGCGGTGTAGGCGACCGCGCCCGGCGGGACCGCGACCCCGAATTTCGCCAACAGCGCCTTCGCCTGGTATTCGTGGATGTTCATTCCTGCTCAATCTTTGTCATTGCGAGCGCGGCGAAGCAATCTCGGGCCGCCCGCGTTCCAACCATCGAGATTGCTTCGTCGCTGCGCTCCTCGCAATGACGGGCGCGGCGAAATCAGGCCGCCGCGGCGGTCTCGCGCATCTTTTTGGCGATATCGACGAGGCCCCTGACCGCCTTGCACGAGGCGTCGAACGCCGCTTTTTCCTCCGGGTCGAGGCTGATCTCGACGATGCGCTCGATGCCGCCGGCGCCGATCACCACCGGCACGCCGACGTAAAGGTCGCGCACGCCGTATTGGCCGGTCAGCCAGGCGGCGCAAGGGAGCACGCGCTTCTTGTCGCGCAGATAGCTTTCGGCCATCGCGATCGCCGCGCTGGCCGGCGCATAGAAGGCCGAGCCGGTCTTCAGGAAATTGACGATCTCGGCGCCGCCGTCGCGCGTGCGCTGCACGATCCGGTCGAGCTTCTCCGTCGTCGTCCAACCCATCTTGACGAGATCGGGAAGCGGGATGCCGGCGACCGTCGAATAGCGAGGGAGCGGCACCATCGTGTCGCCGTGGCCGCCCAGCACAAACGCCGTCACGTCCTCGACCGAGACCCCGAATTCCCGCGCCAGGAAATAGCGGAAGCGGGCGCTGTCGAGCACGCCGGCCATGCCGACCACCCGGTTGGCCGGGAACCCGGTCGCCTCCTTCATGACCCACACCATCGCATCGAGCGGATTGGTAATCGTGATGACGAAGGCATCGGGGGCATTCGCCCGGATTGCCGCCCCGACCTCGCCGACCACCTTGGTGTTGATGCCGATCAGGTCGTCGCGGCTCATGCCCGGCTTCCTCGGCACGCCGGCGGTGACGATCACGACGTCGGCGCCCTTGATCGCGCTGTAGTCGTTGGCGCCGGCGATTTCGGCGTCGTAGCCCTCGATCGAGGACCCTTGCACGATGTCGAGCGCCTTCCCCTGCGGCACGCCGTCGACGATGTCGAACAATACGACATCGCCCAACTCCTTGAGGCCGGCCAACAATGCCAGCGTGCCGCCGATCTGGCCGGCGCCGATCAGCGCGATCTTGTTGCGTGCCATGGGCCGATCCTCTTGTTGCGGCGGGTGCGCCGGGTCTTAGCGCGATTGAGTGGGAGGGGCAAGGCGAGCGGGCCGCTCTTCTGGCGGCCCCCGGTTGGCGATGTACGCCTCGCTCTGCATTTCGTGGAGGCGCGAGGCGGTGCGGCGGAATTCGAAGGCGCCGTCGCCTTCGACGTAGATTTGGTCAGGCGGCACCGCGGCCGAGGCGACAAGCAAAGTGCGCGCCTCGTAGAGCGCGTCGATCAGGATGTGGAAGCGCTGCGCCGCGTTGCGCTGGTGCGCCGCGAGTTGCGGGATATCCGCGACGATGACCGCCGCGTAGCGTTCCGCCAGCGCCAGGTAATCGGCGGCGGCGAGCGGCTCCTCGCATAATTCGGCGAAGGAGAACCAGGCGACATCACGCGCCGCGCGCGGCACGACCAGTTCGCGCCCGAGGACGGTCAGCGTCTCGGTTGCGGCCGGAGCGCCGTCGGTCAGTTCCGCAAAGGCGGCGGCGAGCGACGCTTCGGCGGCCGGGTCGAGCGGGCAGTGATAGACCGGCTTTCCCGCCATGCGCGACAGCCGGTAGTCGCGGCCGCTATCGAGCCGCAACAGGTCGAGCCGCTCCTCCAGGAGCGCAATGAACGGCAGGAAGCGGTCGCGCTGCAGCCCGCTCTCATAGAGCCGCGCGGGGGGCCGGTTCGACGTCGCGACGATCACGGTCCCGGCGACGAACAGCGCCCGGAACAGCCGCTCCAGGATCATCGCGTCGGCGATGTCGTTGACCTGAAATTCGTCAAAGCATAAGAGCGCGGCCTCGGCGGCAAGCGCGGCGGCGACGGTCGCGACCGGCTCGCGGCTGCGGGCGCGGCGTTGGCGTTCGATGCGGGCGTGCACGTCGAGCATGAACGCGTGGAAATGCACCCGTCGCTTATTGCCGACCGGCGCGGCGGCGAAGAACAAATCCATCAGCATCGATTTGCCGCGCCCGACCGGCCCCCAGACATAGAGGCCCTTCGGTGCCGGCGGCGGCGCTTCGCCGAGGCCGAGGCGGGCCCGCCAGCCGCGCCGGACGGCGGGCTTATGGTCCGCGAGCGCGGCGTGCAGCTCTTGCAGCCGGGCGGCGGCGCGCAGTTGCGCCGGGTCGGCATGGACAAGGCCTCGGGCCGTACGCTCGCGATAGACCGCCAGCGGCCCGGCGGCTTGTACCGGCAAAGGCGCTTCAGGGACGGGCAGATCGGGCATCGTCGGCGGCGGGTCCGGCATGAAAGCGCGGCCCCCCGGCCGGGCCTGGGCCGGACCGGAAGCGCCGCGCCCCCGATCTATGCGGCCTGGCGGCAAAGCGCAATGCCGCCGAGGCCGGGACAGAGCAATTCGGGCGATACCGGCCCAGACGCTAGCGGTACTCGTCGCCGCAATCGCCGATCAGCCGCAACAGGTCGCGCGAGCGGGCGA
>DATEKP010000244.1:0-3931 GCA_035277405.1 Allostellaceae bacterium
CCGTCGCGCACGACGCGCAGCATCCGGGAATACCGCTCGTGCCGTCCGATCTGGGACATGGTGGCGCGCTGCGCCTTCGCCCAGCTCGGCTATTCGGCCGTCACGCTGGCTGCGGTGGTGGCGCTGATGGCGGTCGTCTATGTGGCGCCGCCACTGCTCACGCTGAGCGGGCCGCCGCTGGCGCGAGCTTTCGGCGCCGCGGCGTGGCTCGCCATGAGCCTCGCCTTTCTGCCGATCTTGCGCAGCTATCGCTGCCCGGCCTGGGTCGCGCCGTTATTGCCGGCGATCGCGCTGTTCTACACGGCGGCGACGGTCGCCTCGGCGGTGCAGTTCTGGCGCGGCCGCGGCGGCCGCTGGAAGGGCCGTTTCCAGGCCGCTGCCGCGTCCTGAGGCTTACTCGCGCAGCAACGCCGCGATAAAGCCGGGGCGGCGTCCGCCGAGCCGCGCCAGCTCGGCGCCGAGGCGGCGGAACCCGTCGACCTGGTGACGCAGATAGCCGCAGCGCACCGCCGCGCCGGCAAGACCCGCGACGCCGGTGGGCGGAAATGCCGGCTGGTCCGCCGCGACCCTGCGGCGGGTCCGGAACAGCACGTCCCACAACGGCAGGACGGCCGCGAAATTGCAGCCCCGCGCGCGGTCGAATGGTGGCGCGGCATGGGCCAGTGCGTGGTGCAGCCGGTGGTATTGCGGCCCGACCACGAGCGCGCCGCCGAAGCGCAGCCGTACGTTGCTGTGCGCGAGGCTGTCAATCAGCCGGAAGGCGATCATGACCAGCGGGTATTCCGCCGGTGCGACGCCGATCGCCAGGGCCAGCGTGCCGCGCCATACCGCGACCAGCACGTCGTCGAGCAGATGGTTGCGGTCATCCGACCACAGCGTCATCTGCCGCTGGTCGTGGTGCAGGCTGTGCACGGCCCACCACCACGGCAGCAGATGCTGCAGGCGATGGCGCCAGTATTCGCCCAGATCGAGCAGGACGACGTAGGCGAGGAATGTCGCGAATGGCCAGCCGCGCAGCGCCGGGGCCAGCTGTTCGAGGGTCGGCGGAATATAGCCGTGAAATCGCAGATAGCCGTCGATCGTCGCGCCGATCGGGGTCAGCACCAGGAACAGCACGGCCGGCACGACGCCGAGGCGATGCACCATCGTGTACACAATATCGGTCCACACGGCGCGCCGCTCCGGCCAGCTTTCGGCCGGGCGCCACAGTTCGAGAGGCCGGAACAGCAAATACGCGAGCGCGATCTCGACCGCGCCGAACAGCGCGAAGCCGACCGCATCGAAGCCATCCTCGGCCCATGCCATCAGCTCGAATTTATAGAGAACCGGTTCGATCCAGCCTTCGAACAACGCGCCCTGCGCCTGCTCGACGAGCCGCAACGCCGTGTCGATCAGCACCGGCTTCGCCTCAATTGACGGCGATGCCGTGCGGCGAGCGGCCGACCGGGACTTTCGCCTTCAAGGCGCCGGTGGCGCGGTCGATCACATCGACCGAGGCGCGCCAGCGGCCGGTCGCCCACAGCTCGCTGCCGTCGGCGCTCAATGCCATGTCGTCCGGCCCGCCCGGCGCCGCCAGCGTGCCGATGACGACGAGCCGCTCGGCGTCGAGCACCGAGATCGTGCCGGCCACCCGGTTCGAGACGTAGAGCGTCTGGCCGTCGGGCGACAGCAGGAAATTGTGGGCGCCGCGCCCGGTGTGAACGCTGCGCACGATGTTGCCCTCGGCGGGATCGACCCCGACGAATTTGTCGGACCCCATGATCGCGACGAGGATCATGCCGGAGGGGCAGACCAGTACCCCGGCCGGCTGCCGCCCGACGCGCACGGTCCATTTCGGAGTGCCCGAGGCGAGGTCGATCGCGGTCAGTTGGTCGGTGCCCTGCAGCGTGACGTAGGCGGTCTCGCTATCCGGCGAGAAGCCGATATGGCTCGGCATGGTCGGCGCCGACAGGCGATGCACCAGCTCGAAGCTGCGGCCGTCGTAGATGTCGATGCGGTCGAGACGCAGCGAGTTCGCGACAAACCAGCGGCCGTCCGGGCTGAAGCCGATCTGGTAGGGATCGCTGACCTCGCGACGGTCGGTGATGGAACCGCTGTCGCGGTCGAGGAAAATGAGCTCGTTGCCGCCCGCCATCGCCGCGATCAGGCGCTTGCCGTCCGGCGTCGCGATCAAGTGGTGCGGCTGGCGCCCGATATAAAAGCGCGAAATCTCTCTGTAGCTGGCCGTATCGATGACGCTCAACGAATCGTCATCGGAATTGAGCACGATCGCCTGCTTGCCGAGGGCAGGCAGGACAAGGGCCGCGGTGAAGAGCCCGACCGCGACGAGCCGCATCGCCGGCAGACCGAGCGAGGCGAGGGGAGAGGCAGGACGCACGGGCGCACCGAGCGAGAGGAGGGGAACCGCGGCACCGCCGGCGGCGACGGCATTAGACAACGCTCGCGGCGGTTAAAAAAGGCCTCGCTGTTCGCGCGCCGCAATTGAGCCTAGTTCCGTCTCGCCGCCTGATACCAGTCGAGGATTTCGCGGCCGTTCCAGTGGATGACGCCAGTGTAGCGGGCGATGTGGTCGTAGACGGCTTCGAGATATTTGATGCGGTGCGGCTGGCCCGAAATATAGGGGTGGATCGCGATCGCCATGATCTTGGCGCGCTCCGCCCCCTCCTGGTAGAGCCGCTCGAACGTGTCGAGACACCGCCGCGTGAAGTATTCCGACTCGTGGTGCTGCACCAGCATCATCGGGATGTCGTTCAGCTCGACCGTATAGGGCAGGGTGACGAGCGGGCCGTTGGCGGTATGGATTTCGGTCGGCTCGTCGTCATAGACCCAGTCGCCGATATACTTGATGCCGGCGGCGGCGAGCAGTTCCGGGGTCTCCTCGGTCTCGGTCAGTCCCGGGCCGAGCCAGCCGACCGGCTTCTCGCCGGTGAAGCGCTCGATGACCGCGACCGAGCGCTCGATCATCGCCTGCTGGTCCTGTTCCTGGTGGATCGGGCCCTGCTGGTAGGCATGGCCCATGAACTCCCAGCCGTCGTCGCGCGCCTGTTGCGCCACCCGCTCGTAATCCTCGCAGA
The DNA here is from genome assembly GCA_035277405.1 of Allostellaceae bacterium. Lineage (GTDB taxonomy): Bacteria > Pseudomonadota > Alphaproteobacteria > ATCC43930 > CGMCC-115725 > DATARH01. The sequence goes on from DATEKP010000244.1 coordinate 3,075, forward strand.
CCCGCGCGTTGATCGACAGCGTCGGGCGGATCGCGAGGCGGCGGAACAGGTCGAAGAACCGCCACACGCCGACCCGCATGCCGTATTCGTGCCACGACCAGTTCGGCACGTCGGGCAGCAGCACCTGCCCGGTCGGCGCCGGTATCACCTGGCGCGCCATTGGCCGCGCGATATCCCAGAATTCCAGGTTGACGATCGTCCACACGACGATTCGCGCGCCGCCCGGCAGTTTCAAGGGCGGGCGATCGACGATCGCGGAGAATGGCGTGCGCTCGCGCGGGATCATGGCGCTCTTCCCGTGTTGACCTCCGACAATGCTGACTCCGCTGCCCGCATGGCGCAATGCCGCGGTGCTTCGATTGCCGGGCCGCCGCGGTTGCAATGCAGCATTGCGGGGCCATATCGGCGGGGTCGGTTGACGCGGTGCGGGGCGGCGTCGCAACGTGCGCGAAACTCAACGGGGGTGCCGCGACAGGCGGATTGCATGTGGGTGCGCAACAACAAGGGCAATGTCTTCGTCGGCAACTTGCCGCCCGATTTTCCCGACGAGCGGCTGGCCGAGACATTCGACCCATTCGGCATCGTGCTGAGCGCCATCGTCGCGCGCGACCCGGCGACCGGGGCGCGCCTGCGCTACGGCTTTGTCGATATCGCCACCGAGAAGGCCGCGACGCAGGCGATCACAGCGATTGACGGCAGCGAGATCGACGGCTGCAAGCTCAACGTCAAACCGCGCGACCGGGCGCCGAAAAAGGCGGCTGGCGGGTCGCCGCGCCGGCCGCTGGCAAGGCGGCTGACCCAAACCGCCGAGGCTGGCGCCGCGCCGGCGCCGCGGCCCTTGCCGCAATGGGACGATG